>JAYUSF010000107.1:0-6374 GCA_043755815.1 Verrucomicrobiota bacterium | reverse complement strand
GCATCTCCGTGCCCGTCCACACCGCACTGTGACCGGACCGGGCCGCCGGGGCCCCGGTCGCGGGCAGCGCCGTCCAGACGTTGTTGACCGGATCGAGGATCGCCCCTCCGCGCCTGGTTTGCCGGACGGTCCAATTCAGGGCAACCTCCGGCCGTGTTCTACTTTCGAACCCTGCGCTGGCTGACGCGCCGAGGCATTTCCCGCCGCGGGCTGCGGGGTGGCTTCTGGCATCGGGTCCTGGGGGACCGGCTGTTTTCCAAATCGCTGTGGCGGCTGGAACGCGATTCCGTGGCCCGCGGCTGGATGGTCGGGGCGATCGCGGGTTCGTTTCCGCTGGGTGGCGTTCAATGGCTGCTGGGCGTGCCGACCGCCCTTCTGTTTCGCGCCAACCTGTTCGTGGTGGCGGCCCTGATCTGCGCGACGAACCCGCTGACCATCGGCTTTTACTATCCGTTCTGTTTTGTGATGGGCTGCCGGCTGATTGGGCGGCCGGTCTCGGATTTTCACTGGGACAACTGGGGCGAACTTTCCTTCGTGGAGGCGGGAGCTCCGCTGCTGGTCGGCACGATGGCCGTGGGCAGCGCCATCGGAACGCTTGGCTATGTCACCACCTACCTGTTTTGGCGCAGGTTGAAGGCGGTTTCGCCGGCTTCGGCCTGAAAAGTCTCCCCGCAGGCTTGGCGACCCGGCGGGTTTCCGTAGGCTTCGACCATTCGCTCGCCGTGTTTCCGCCCTGTTGAAGCCAACAAGGCAGCCCGGCGTCCGGTTACGCACATCACTTCATGAGAAATGCCGCCGTCCTCTTCGCCGCCGCGCTCTTTTCTTGCCTGCTGCTCGCCCAGAACGGCGACAAGGCGGGTGAGGCGCAGAAGGAAACCGTCCCGCCGGACAAGATCCCGCCGGCCCCCGTCCTGTCACCCGGGGAGCAACTCAGGTCGTTCCGTCTGCCGCCCGGCTTCCGCGTGGAGCTGGTCGCCGCGGAACCGCTGCTGCGTTCGCCGGTGCAGGCGCAGTTCGACCCTCAGGGCCGGCTCTGGGTCGTGGAGATGAACGGTTACATGCCGACGCCCGAGGCGGTCGGTGAGCAGGAACCCACCGGCAACATCGTGATCCTCGAAGACACCGATGGGGACGGGCGCATGGACAAGCGGACGGTGTTTCTCGACCGGCTCGTGATGCCCCGTTCCGTGATGCTGGTGGGCGGCGGCGCGCTGGTGGCCGAACCGCCCCGGGTCTGGTTCGCCAAGGACAATGACGGCGATGGGAAGGCCGACGAAAAGGTCGAAGCCTTCGGCGACTACGCGACCCAGAACGACCCGCGGCTCGGCGCCAAGTCGAACCCCGAACACGCCTCGAACAGCCTGACCTGGGCGCTCGACAACTGGATCTATTCCGCCAACCACACGTTCCGCTACCGCTGGACCGGCGATGCGGAATCCTGGCAGAAGGAACCCACGATCTTCCGCGGCCAGTGGGGTCTGGCGCAAGACGACGCGGGCCGGCTGCACTTCAATTCCAACTCCGACCCGCACCGCGCCGACTTCGTGCCCAGCCATTACCTGGCCCGAAATCCAAATCTGCGACCGGCCTACGGCGTGAATGTGCAGGTGCAGAAAGATCTGCGCTCCTGGACTGCCCGGGTGAACCCGGGCGTGAACCGCGGTTACCAGCCGAACCAGCTCACGCCCGAGGGCAGGTTGGCGACCTTCACCGGCGCCTGCGGTCCGGCAGTTTACCGGGGGGCACAGTTTGGTCCCGACTATTCCGGCGACGTCTTCCTGTGCGAACCGACCGGCAACTTCATCCGCCGCCACAAGGTCACCGAACTCGAAGGCGAACTGACCGCGACCAACGCCCATCCCGGGACGGAGTTCCTGACCTCACAGGACGAACGCTTCCGTCCGGTGAACCTCCACAACGGCCCGGACGGGGCACTCTACGTCGTCGATTTCTACCGCGGCCTGATCCAGCACCGCATCTACCTGACGAGCTACCTGCGCAGACAGATCGAGTCGCGAAACCTTCAGTCTCCGGTGGATCTCGGGCGCATCTGGCGCGTGGTGCGAACGGATCGCCCGCTGAGCCGGGGCGACAAGCTCGCCGCCAAGCCGACCGGTGGGGAACTGGTCGCCCGGCTGTCGCACCCCAACGGTTTCTGGCGCGACACCGCGCAGCGCCTGCTCGTGGCGCGGGGTGATGCCGCCGTCGCGCCGGATCTCAGGAAACTGGTGCAAACCACCGAAGCCACGCCCCACCACGGAAGGCTCCACGCCCTCTGGACGCTGGAGGGAATGGGCGCGCTGGACCTCGCAACCTTGCGAGCTGCGGTGGCGGATTCGCATGGCCTCGTGCGCAGTGCCGCGCTCCGGTTGGCGGAGGGGTTCTTCCACGGCCCTTCCCGCGAAGAGGCCCTGAACATCGTTTACCAGCGGGCCGGGTTCATCCCGCTGGCGGAGCAGACCCAGCTCCTCTTCACGCTCGGGCAGATCAGGACGCCGCAGGCCGACGCCATCACGAAGGTGCTGCTCATGAACATGCCGGCGAGCCGGCTCCGCTTTGACGCCGCCATCAGCGGATTGGGCGGCCGCGAGCTCGAGTTCCTCCAGGGCCTGGTCGGCGATCCGGTCTGCGCCGCCATGAAGGACAGCCACGCGCCGCTGCTGAGCGGACTGGCCCGCTGCGTGGCCCTGGAGGGAAACCCCGAACGCATCGCCCAACTGTTGGACCTGACCGCCCGCGGCAAACCGGGTGAATGGCAATCGGTCGCACTGATCGAAGGCATTTCCGGAACCGTTGCCACGGCTAAGGCCGGTCAGCCGGCGCCGAAACTCATCATGCTGGGCGAGGAACCCAAGGCGCTGGCCAACCTGCGCAAAGTGGAAAGCGAGGCGTTCCAGAAACACGTCACCCGGCTCGGAGAGGTGCTCGGCTGGAGCGGCAAGCCGGGCATGCCACCGGTGCCGGTGGCCCGCCCGTTCACCGCCGAAGAAAAGGCCAGTTTCATGCGCGGCAAGGAGACCTATGCCCTGGTGTGCGCCGCCTGCCATC
Organism: Verrucomicrobiota bacterium; assembly: GCA_043755815.1. GTDB lineage: Bacteria > Verrucomicrobiota > Verrucomicrobiia > Limisphaerales > UBA9464 > CAIWAH01. Next base: position 3,326 of record JAYUSF010000107.1, on the reverse strand, counting down.
AACCGCACGGGAACGGCCAGGAAGGATTGGCGCCGCCGCTGCGCGACGCCGAATGGACCCAGGGCAGCGAGCAGCGGCTGATCCGCATCGTGCTGCACGGACTGCGCGATGAGATCACCGTGAAGGGCACCAAGTGGACGCTGAACATGCCCGCCTTTGCCGAAGGCATCACCGACCCGCAGATCGCCGACGTCCTGACCTACGTGCGCCGCGAATGGGGTCACGTCGCCGAACCGGTCGCCGAAACCACCGTGAAGGCGGTGCGGGCGGCCACCGCGCAGCGCGAGGATTCGTGGACCGAACCGGAACTCCTGCGGATCCGGTAACTCTTGGTGCCGTAGCGGACGGTGCCCGCGGTGAGGCGGCCGAAATCACCGGGCGAATTGCGGCGTGATCGTCCGCCTCGCGTTGCGCATGAGCCCCGGTGGTTCCGCAGTTCGGAAAATGGGGGTCCGCCTCGGCGAGAGCTTTTAGCCCTTCTCCTCTTCCACCGCTTCCCTGAGCGTCCGCCCAAACGAATGAGCACCCAACCGGAGTCTTCAAACCCGTCGCCTGCGACCGGGGCCGCCCCGCCCCGGCCCAAGCGGCGTCCCCGCTACTCAGGAAAGAATCCGCGCCGCTTCGAGGAGAAATACAAGGAACACAACCCCGGGGATTACGCCGGGGAGATCGCGAAGATCCTCGCCAGCGGCAAAACTCCCGCCGGCACCCATCGCCCCATTCTCGTCCCGGAAATCCTCGCCATGCTCGCGCCGCAACCCGGCCAGGTGGTGGTGGACTGCACGCTCGGCTACGGCGGCCACGCGCGGGAGTTGCTGGAGCGGATTCAGCCGGGCGGCCGACTGATCGGCCTCGACGTGGATCCGGTTGAACAGCCAAAGACGACCGCACGGTTGCGGGCGGCGGGCTTCGGCGAAGACGTCTTTACGCCGGTGCGCAGCAATTTCGCGGGACTGCCCAAAGTGCTGGCGGGACTCGGACTGAAGGGCGCCGACGCCATCCTCGCCGACCTGGGGGTATCCTCAATGCAGCTCGACGATCCCGCGCGGGGTTTCACCTTCAAGGCGGACGGCCCGCTCGACCTGCGCCTCAATCCGCAGCGATCACCCTCGGCCGCCGAGTATCTGGCCCAGGTGTCGGCCCCCAAACTCGCCGCCGCATTCGCCGAGTTTGCGGATGAACCCCACGCGGTCGTCCTCGCCGACGAACTGGTCGCCCGGCGGGTGCGGACCCCGTTCACGCGCACCGGGCCGTTTGCGACGGCCATCCGGGAGATTCTCAGCGCCAGGGGGCTGGCCCGGGACAGCGAAACCGATTTGGCCTGCATCCGCCGCGTGTTCCAAGCCCTGCGCATCGCGGTCAACGACGAACTCGGCGCGCTCGACATGCTCCTCCGCCACCTGCCCGCCTGCCTGAACCCGGGGGGGCGGGTCGCAATGCTGACGTTTCATTCCGGCGAGGACCGGCGGGTAAAACATGCCTTCCGCGACGGGCTGAGGAACGGAATCTATTTGGGGACCAACGACGAGGTGATCCGGCCGGGGCCCGAGGAACTGCGCGCCAACTCCCGCAGTTCGTCGGCGAAACTCCGCTGGGCCACGCGGGCCACGGAACCGAACGGGGGCGCCGCCTGATGCGACCGCCGCGCTCAAAGCTTGCCTACTTCGTGGTGGAGGGAACGAACTCCTTCGCGGCCGCCTACTACTTCAACTACCTGCTGTTCCTGCTGCGGGACCGGTTCGGCTTCGGCAACCTTCAAAACCTCGCCGTCGTCGCCGGCGTGGGCCTGGTCTATATCCCGGCGTCGTGGTTCGGAGGCCGCTTCGGGCAGCGGTATGGTTATTTCACGTCGCTCCGGGTCGGGTTTGCCGGGATGAGCGCGGCGGTCGGCCTGGGCTGGCTGTTTCCGTCGCTGGGCGCCCTCCTGTTCGGCGTGGCCCTGTGGTCCGCCTCAATCTGCTTCACGTGGCCGATCCTGGAAGCGCTCGTGAGCGAGCATGAGGAACCCCGCAACCTGCCCAACCGCGTCGGGCTCTATAACGTGGTCTGGGCCGCAACGATGGGGCTCGCCCAGTTGGTCGGCGGCTGGCTGTTTGAACACCTCGGCCCGGGCAGCCTGTTCTGGCTTCCGGTAAGCGTTCATGTGCTCCAACTGGCTTCCACCTGGCCGCTGAAGGCCCGCCATGACGCCTGGCTCGCCACCGCTTCACCCGTCGAAGCGGACCATCCCGCGGCCACGGGCGGCACCCGTCCGGCGTATTTCAAGAAGCTGGCGTGGATCGCCAATCCGCTCGCCTACATGGCGATCAACACCGTGATCGCCGTGGTGCCGGGCATCGCCGCGGGCGTCGGACTCAGCGTGGCGCAGGCGGGAGCCCTGATGTCGGTCTGGCAGCATGTGCGCACGCTGTCCTTCGCGGTGCTGTGGCTGTGGCCGGGCTGGCATTACCGCTTTGGCTGGTTCGTCGGTTCCTACCTCCTGATGGTGGGCTGCTTTCTGGCGCTGGTGCTCACGCACAGCCCGATCGTGCTGGTGGTGGCCCAGATCGGCTTCGGCTGGGCAACGGCCCTGCTCTATTACTCGTCGCTGTATTACGCCATGGACGGCAGTGATACCCACGGCGAACACGGTGGCTTCCATGAAGCGCTGATCGGGCTTGGTATCTGCGGCGGGCCAGCCATCAGCGCGCTAACGCTCTGGCTGAGCGGAACCCCGGCGGCTCCGGCGGCGGCCGTGGGAACGGTGCTCTTAGCCGGCGGAATGTGGTGCTGGAAAGTTAAACGACGGGGCCCAACCGGTGACACTGCCCGCTAGCCGATTTGCCCGGTCTGGCCACCAATGATTGGCTGAATCTCGAGAAAATCTCCCCGCGATTCTGGCGCCGGTTCTCCGAGGTCGAACAGCACAGCCATCTCAGCCGTCATCAGATGGGAATAGCCTCCCAAGCCAACATGCACCACAGCCGTCTGGCCGGGGCCGACGTGGGCCACATCAACCCAAAATCCGCCGACCATCGGGGTGCCGAATTTCTTTTTCACGCCAATGCTATACCGTGGCAAACGGCCGCTCGAAGCGTTTGTAAATTCAATCACCACCATCCCGTTTTGAGGCGGAAGTTGCTTCCACGAAAACTGACGACGCATCTCCACAATGCATTGCTCTGCCGGCGAAAATGGAACTGGGCCTGCGAGGACTTTCGCCCACGCCTTCTTCGTGTAGCCACTTCGACAGCGATCCCAAGACTTGGCAATCCAATCCATGAACGAATCCGCCCTTGGCCTTGGACTCACATGGGCAATTCCAAGTGCGATGTCGTAAAGGGGAG
>JAYUSF010000106.1:0-6383 GCA_043755815.1 Verrucomicrobiota bacterium | reverse complement strand
TGGCAGATGGTGATGGACGATCTGGTGCGGGTAAAGTCGGGCGTCACCCGGGAACGCTACGAGCACGCGATGCGGTCGCACAAATACGATCCACTTCGTAAATTGCCGCTGCTGCAAACGCAGGCGACCGATTTGCTGGAGGTCATCGAGAGCGGAGGCACAGCGACGAATGAGTTCCTTCGACGCTTGCACTGTTTCGCGTTGGACATGAACTGGCTGCCTCGCGCCGTGCTGCCAAAGCGCCAATGGCCACCGATGAAGTTCGGGGAGAAACGCGGGATCACCCGTGATGAGCACGAGCGATTGGTGGCGTATGGGAAAAATCCTGAATGGAAGGCTTACCTGGAGTTGCTTTGGCATGTGGGTGGTTCGCAAGGCGACATGGCGAATTTGCGGGCTGAGGACATTGACTGGAAGGAGCGGCGGATCCTCTACGTGCGGCGCAAGACAGGATCGATCTGCCGGATTCATTTCGGTGATGAACTCGAAAAGTTGCTGCGGACTTTGCCATCGTCGGATGTGCTTTTTCCGAAGTTGGCCAAGGTCGATAGCTCCCAAGCGAGGAACTGTGTTTCATGATCGCTGTAAGCGGTTGAAAATTGAAGGGGTCACGCTGCACAGCTACCGCTACGCGTGGGCGGAGCGGGCCAAATGCTGCGGGTTCCCGGAACGCTTCGCGCAGGAAGCCTTGGGCCACTATTCCAGCGCGGTCCATCACGCCTACGCCCGCAAGGCGCAGGTGGTGATCCCGGCGATGGAGGACTACGAACGGCGGCACGCCGCCGGCACCCCGCCGGAGCTGCGGGCCGTGGCCTAGGTGTCGGTCGGCCCGAGCGGTTCCCCGTCGGCGGTCGGCGTCTTCTTGCGGGCGTTCTTGCCCTGCCAATGGCGGTAGAGCGTCTGCGTGGAGCGGGCCAGCCACGTCCTGTCCTTGGCGAGTTCCAGCAGGTCGGCGGTGGCGAAGAAGCGGACGCTGTTCGCGGTCGGCTGGCCCAGCGGCTTGAGCAGCCTGGCCGCGAGCAGGACCGGGACGTCGTGCTCACGGAAGCCGAGGATCACGGCGGCCTGTTCGCCGGTGAGCCGGGCGGGCAGGCGACGCACGCTCAGGAGACGGAAGGCGTCCTCGTTCATGGCGGCTCAGGGTTCGGGATGCGAGGCGCCCAGCCATGAACCGGCGGGCCGCGTCGTGGTGCGCCGCTGCCAGCGCGTATTGTCCACATGGAAGCGGTAACCCGTCGCGGTCATGCGCTGGAGCAGTTCGGCCAGGGCCGACCGATGTTCGGGCAGTTCGTAGGCGTCGGGCTCGTCGCCGACCAAGGCCCACAGCCGGGCGCGCCAGAAGCTCGCGTCGGCAAACAGGCTCACGGAGAACTCGCGCGGATCGTTCATGCCGAACTTGAGCCGCTGCCGTTTTTCCGGCGGCGTGATGGCCCGCCGGTAACGGCGGAAGCAGCGGCGCAGTTGGAATGCCTGCTTCTCGGTGAGCTGAACCTCTTCGGGTTCCGCACACGGCAGGTGTTCCCGCCCCATGACGCCCCAGAAGCGGCCCGGCTTGTGTTCAAGCTGCGGGATGACTTCCTTTTTGCTCAGGTAACGCTTGGCCGCATAACCGCAGAGCTGTTGGAAGCTGCGGATGGGTTCGACCCGGGTGCCCGCGCGGTAGTGGCGCACATCGCCGCTGGCCACCACGTCATACCAGGTGCGCGAAATCCAGTGCTTGAGGTCGTCCAAGGTCTCGACCAGTTCACCGGCCTCGTTGGTTTCCTTGGACCAGCAGCACTGGCCCAGCCGTCGGTTGCCCGCAGCGGTGACGTTCGGTTCCTCGCCGTAATACCAAGTGACCCAGAAGTGGTCCGCCAGGCTACCGGCTGGCGAAATGGTTTCGAGCCGGTAAGCGGGGCGGGATTCCTTCCGGAACGGAAACCGCATCGGCACGCCGTAAAGGATCAGGTGGTAGTGGGGCGCGATCTTGCCCTTGTTCTCGCCGCTCTTGCGGTCCTGAAACTCCAGCTTCCAGATCAGCGCCATCTCCGGCCAACGACGCCGGAGGCGTTGGCTGAACAGTTCCAGGTGGCGCTTGTAGTCGGCCGAATACGTCGGGAAGGAATCGGGATAGGTCAGCGTGACGAAGACCGGCTCGGCCTCCCGCCGCAACGACGCCAGCAGGTGCAGGAACCGGCGGCGGGAAGGTTCGGTAAACTCCGACACGTCCCCGCGCTTGGGTGGTGGTTCATGCAGCCGCGGCGTCTGCAGCCGGAGCTTGAGAAGGCTGCCGCCTTTGTAAGTGACCAACGTGGCGACCGGACGCGAAGGAATATGATCCTTAGACAAGCCCGGCTCCGCCCGGCCGGCGGCCGGGGCGCGCTGCCGCGCGCCCCCGTCCGCCAGCCCGTTGCGGTGCGAGGTCAGGGTGAGTTCGGAAAGAGAGGTTCCGAACAGGGAGGGCACTACCTTCGTTGGGCAGTGCGAAGAGACAGACGATGTTTGCATCGCCTGTCCCTTTACCTGATGGCTGAGCCTACAAACCACCCAGCCGTGCGGCGCCGCGGTGGGCAATTAACTTGGCCGCCACCCTCAGGGCGTTAATGCACGTCTTGGCTGCCTTTGGGCCGGCCGGGGGACTTGAACCGCAGTTCAATGTCCGCGCAGAAGTTCTCGATGCGCTTCTCGTCCACCAAATCCCTGAACTCCGCCGGCAGCTTGCGCTCCAACCACTCACAAAACTCCCTGCGGGACCGCAGGTGGAGGATTTCGCGCCAGCCCCGGATGGTGGCCAGGTAGAGCGGGGCATACGGACCGACGACGTTCATTTCGTCCTGCATCGGGTCTTTGGTCCCGCCCTGGCCGAAGCCGCCGAAGAACTGGGCGCGCTCCGTCTTGGGCAGGTCGTTGGCCTTCTGCTGTGCGTCTTGGACGGCATTGCGGGCCAGTTCGCCCAAGGCGTCCCAGCTTGCCTGCACCTCCGAGGAGGGGTTTTCCAAGGGCAGCGGCGTTTCCTGAACGTTCAGGGCCATGCCGCCCAGACTGCCCAACCGCTCCGCCAGGTCGTCGGACTTGCCCGGCAGGCCGAATTGGAAGAACGCCAGTTGGACCCGCAGCACGGCGTTGACGAGCCAGTCCGGCCGCGGCGGCTCGTGCGGGTCCAGCGGCTCCAGCAGCAGCAGGTCGCGCAGGAAAGGGGTGTGCTCCGGCCCGCACCCGGTCGTGAGCACTTCACTGTGCTGGGTAGCCTGTTCCACCGCCGCCAAGTCAACAATCCCCTTGGCCACCAGTTGCTCCCAGAATTTCGTCAGCGCCGCTTCCGTTAACTTCGTTTTCTTCATAGGCCAAGGAGCCTAACCCTACTTCTCGGCGCCGAGTTTCCCATCATCTCACCCAGGGCGGAGTTTCAGCGGAGTTCCAGCGGATTTTAACCCGATAGTGCGCAGTTCCGGGTTTGCGAAATCGGCTTGACGGGGTCCGGTCGAAGCAAAACCGGGGCATCGATGTCGTAGTTCTACGGCTACCACACCTATGCCACGCTCCGCTGGAGAATCGAAGGGCTCAACGGGATGCTCACGCCGGACCTGCCGCCACGAGGCGAAGGTCGAATACTTCACCCCGACCAGCGCCGCAAACTCCGCCCCGCTAGACGCTGTAGGCGTGAGACGTCATAACGCTACGCTACGACATCTATGACGTCTTCCGATAGGGGGTGCCTAGTGGGACGCTTACCGTGTATCTTGATGATGGGCGCGTGGAGATCGACAACAACCTCGTCGAAACGCCATCCGGCCGACGGCCCTGGGCAAGAAGAACTGGCTCTTCGTGGGCGACGCCGGGGCCGGGCAACGCGGGGCCATCCTCTACACGGTCATCGAAAGCTGCCGCCGCCGCGGCCTCGATCCCTACGCCTACTTGCGCGACGTCCTCACCCGCCTGCCCGCCATGACCAACCACCAGGTCGGCCAGATCACGCCGGCGGTCTGGGGCAAAAACGGCCCGCCACGCCAGCGGATTGCGTCATAGATGTCGTAGCCTACACCTACGACATCTACGACCACAACGGGTGTTCCGCGGGACGCTTACACAACTGCGGTCCGGGGGGATCACTTTGGAGCAAGGTGCCGAGTGCTGGTGGAAGGTTAGCCGCCGGTTGCCAGAAGCCGGCCCGTGGTGTCGAAAATGTTGGTAATGTTCGGTCCCGCCGAAGTCGTAGGCACGGTGAGTTTCTTGACCAGCCGGGAGGCGTAGTCGCCGCTGGTGGCCGCCGCGAGGTAGTCGTAATCAAAGCTGCCGGAACTGGCTATGGCCAGACTATTCACTTGACTTGTATAGCAGTCGCACCTTCCCCGCCTCGTGTTCCAAATCCCACTTTCTGCAAATTGCTTCAATCGCAATAAGGAGACTGGTTACATCACGCTCAGGCTTGACGCTTGAATCATTTTCTTCACCGACCTTAGGGCTGTCACCAACTATCCGCTTCAACTGATCCGCAGATCGCTCTTGGTCTGCTAGCCTCGCAAGGAAATACATCGCCTCAAATCGCAAGTCGATCCTTTCGGAAACATCTAGCTGAATGTATTTTAAGTGCGCCCTTAGCGATGGAAGCAGGCTTGAATCGCCAATCTTTTCCTCGACTTTTGCCAAGCCTACCACCGCAGGACCATCTTGAAGCATGACCGCGTTACTGTAGCAGTTTCTGGCAGCAAGGAAATCGCCAGTGCTTGCGTGACAAGAACCCAAGAAACGCCATCCGCGCGCGTAATTGGGACGCTTCTCTAGAACCGCCTTTATGCTGCTCAAAGCAGCCGACACTTCACCACGTTTGATAAGCTGCAGTTCATCGGCCAGCTCTCTAGCAGGAGGAAACGGATAGGTGGGCTTTTTCGATTGATTTTCCACATTCAAGCTGATGCGGTCGAACGCTGCCAGCTTAGTGCTTTCTGGAAATGGGTTACTATTGGACTCTGCGGGGAACTTCTTGCCTGTCCTGGCGGCCTTGATCAGTTGATCCCACCGGGAGTGAGCACGGCTTCCTATTTCAGGTAGATCTGCTTTTCCAGCTAAAATACTCAAAGATTCTAAGGAGCTAGCTCTGTAGACATCTTCAAGGTCTATTTGGAGAAGTGTTGCTTCATGTGCCCTTAATAGCGATCGGTCCTCAATGGCGAGCGCATAGCTAATAAGCAATGTGCCTGCCTCAATTCGCAACCAAGCGGGAGCTGACTCAGCATGCAGAAGCCAATTCAAATGAGGCACGAGTGACACCGCTTCAGTGAAGTGTTCTTCCTTCAAGAGAAGGCCAACCGCAAATGGGATAGCATCAGGTGATTTCAATTGCAGCGCTTTTCTCCCTGCCTCAAGCGCCTCTTTGTCGCTCCCAGAATAGGAGCGAGCACACATAAGTTGCACCCATAGTTGAGGATCTTTTGGGTCTCTTGAAATTCGTTTCTCAATATCCTTAACTGCTTCATCTAGGCTGCCCGACATTAGCAGCCGCCGAGAAAGTGCTGCCGGTTCTGGTAACGGTGGATACGTCCATGTTGTCTGAGTCGCTTCCGCTTGACAGACGTCGATCAGCAGGAATCGCATTCCAATGCCGACGACAGATATTATATGCAATATTGTCATGAGTATTCTCCTCAGAAATCCCAGTTCATGCTACATTTGCCACCGTGATCTTTTTCACCATCTGTCCATGCATCCCCTTTAAGTTTCCCTCCTATCAATGGATAACTTAGGTTTAATCCAAGCCTATCATTTGCATTCGGTTTAAGCTCGAGCGTCACACCAACCGTTCCCCTGCCAATACCCCTGCTGCCAGTAATTGTTGGATACTGATTTTTCAAGCTTTCACGAGCGGAATCCCGGATTGGTTTTGGCAACTTCGCACAGTCGTAACACAACTTGGGCAGCGCAAAGTCAAATGCAGGAGGGATAAAATCGTCTGGATCCTTTCCATTCGGGTTTGGCTCATCCAGCGGTGGATATGGCGTCCACGGCAGCTTGGGCAAGTTCCAAGGAATGGGGCTTTCATCGCACTCATCAAATCCATCCTTTAGTCCCAACGCATCCCAGGAGTTTGGAGGGGTATTCCCGAATGAACGATAGACGTTGATCCCCCCTCTTTCCCCCAACGGGTCCCGGTTCAGCCACCGCTGCGTATTCGGATCATAGAACCGATACCCGTAGTAGTAGAGCCCGCTGGCGGTCATGAGCTCCTTGGAGCTGAACCGGTAGGAATTCGCCGTCGCCAAACTGCCGCTGCTGCTCAGCTGCCGGCCGTAGGGATCGAACTTGTAGGGCCGGTGTAAGAAGCTTTCTGTAATTTGCTTTCCTTGTGTTTCCACCCAACCCCAGAGGGGGAGGTGGAGCGGAGGCGAGCGGAGCGAGCCGAGCGC
>JAYUSF010000105.1:0-6400 GCA_043755815.1 Verrucomicrobiota bacterium | reverse complement strand
CGGGTCAGTTGCCCGACGTCATCCGGCGGAAGAACCGGATTCTGTTCGATGTTATTGTGGCCGCCGGCTGCCCACGCAGCTGGCAAAGATTAAGGCCGGACCCCTTTCCCTGAGGGAAAGGGAGGCGGAAGCTGGCAAACTGAAGAATGCGGAGCAACTGCGAAGTTAACCGAACTTCGTCCCAGGGGATGTCCTGAGGAACGCGGCCGGAATGAAAAAGCGGGCACCTTGCGGTGCCCGCCTAACCCAAACAACCAAACTAAACCCCCTTTGCCGGCGTCGATGCCGGCAGGAACCGGTCCTCCAGTCGTTGCAACCGCGGTGTCCGATTCGTGAACCAACGTCACGACATCTAGCGACGTCCGGAAAGCCTTCAATGGAAAAATTGTCATACCTCGGTCAAACATCGGCGGTGCGACCCCTCACGACGGGACGTTTTCAAGCGTGAGCGGGGAGCTTCAACGCGCAGTAAGCCGCAGTTTTTTGCCCGAATTGCGCGAGGAGATTTCCGGGCGGCCAACCTTGGATCTCAGGTAACGGCGCCGGCGAACGCTTCCGTGCGTGCCCGGATCAGGTTTTGTCGGTAGACCCGCCGCTGGGCCGCCTGAGCCTTTTCCTGAAAGAGGGTGGGGAAGACCAGCAAGGGAAAGGGCTCGAGCCACGCCAGCGCCGCCGCTTCGTTTGCCGCCCGCCGCAGGTCCGGAACCAACGCCGGGGTGGCTACGGTGGCGAGGGCCACCCGCAGTTGCTGGCTCTTGAGGCGTTCGAGTTCCGCTTCAGTTGGCGCTGGGAAGTCTCCGCCTGGGATCTTCTCGTCGGGGAACCTGGCGCGTGCAATCGGAATGCGGAGGTTGCGGCTGGTTTCGTTCTTCATGGAAATTGTGGTAAATGTTTGCGGTGGGTGCGGCTTCGCTTGGGAACCGGCGGCGGAAGGGCCGGGGGGTAAAACAAAAACCCACGGTTGCTGGGCAATCGTGGGTGTCTTGGATCGAGCTTGTTTGCCTTGGCTGTCCTAGGAAATGCCCCCCACGTCGCCGGAACCGTCTGGCTGATGCCAGCAGCAGTTCAAAGACCTCCTCCGGGACGTGAGTCCCATGCGGATGGCTACGATGTTGAGGAAGAGGTGCATAGCAACGACCGGAAATCTGATAGGAGATGAACGGCAGGGCGTCAAATCAACCTCCATCGATTGCTCAGCAAAACCTCATTTTTAGAGCATTTCGCAGGCGCGAAGCAGCGCTTCTTGGATTTCCAGTTCAGTGGCTGGCAGCACGGGGAGCGGCGTGGTTCCGTGGATGGCCGCGGCAAGCGCGCTGAACTCGCCGACGTAACGCTGAAACTCCGGGAGCTTTACCGTCTGGCGGCCGGCGGCATAGGGGCCGGCTGCGGTGGCAAGTTCAATGACCATCTGCGGCTGCTCCAAGGGTTGGATTTGCACGGTGCCATTCGAGCCCATGATTTCCAAGAACCGCTGTGGCCCGGCGTTGGGCTGAGTGCTGGCGCTCGTGATGATCGCGGCCGCATGCGGGTATTCGAAAACCGCGACGGTGTTGTCGATCAGCAGGTCGTCGCCAAGCCCGGTTGATTTCAGGGTGTAGTTGACGCGGGTGGGCCGTCCCAGGAGGCGGACCACCACATCCACAAGATGGCACCCCTGCTCAAACATGGCGCCCCCGCGGAACTCCGCCCAACTGAGCCGGGAAGCTGCATCGGCCAGAGTGTTCATGGTTCCGCGCACGAGAAACACCTTGCCCAACCAGCCCTGGCGCGCCGCTTCCAGCGCTGCACTGATGCCCGGGTTGTAGCGCCACATGTAGCCCACCTGCAGCACCCGGTCTTTCTTGCTCGCGAGCTCGATGAGGCTCTCCAGCTCGCCGAGAGTCGCCGCTGGCGGTTTCTCGATGTGGACATGCCGACCCGCCAGGAGGGCCTTCTGCGCATCGCGGGCGTGGTGTTTGACCGCCGACTCGACCGCTATGACGTCCGCCTCGGCCAGTGCCTGTCCCGGCTCCAACCAGCGGAATCCCGCCCCCAGCCGCTTTTGGATTTCCCGGTCCGGCTCCTCTACTCCCAACAGCGCAAAGTCCGGCGATTCCTGCGCGACCTTGTGCTTCTGACGGAAATGCGAATGTGCAGCGCCCAGAAACGCCAGTTTCAGTTTCGGCCGGTCCTGCGCGGCTGCGGGAAGCGCCAGCCCAAGCAACGCGGCGGCTGCGGTCTGCTGCAGAAAATCACGTCGCGTCGTCGCGACACCCTTTGAGTCCATCTCGCGAGCAGACGCGGGTTCCACGGGCATGGCGAGACAATGTTCCGGGAAATGAATCGGCGTCAGGCCGGTTTGGTCGTCAGGCAGGGGCGCCCGGAAATGATTCCGCCCGCGCCGACGGGCCGCTACAACGCGCGCCGTGAACTGCTTTGTCACCGGAGCTTCCGGCTTTATCGGCGCCAACCTCGTGCATGAACTGGTCGCCCGTGGCCATCGGGTCCGAGCGCTGCTGCGGCCCGGGGCCGATCTGCGGGGGCTCGCGGGGGCGGCCTTCGAGCGGGTCGAGGGCGACATCACCGATAAATCGGATCTCCTCGCCGAGAAGATGCGCGGCTGCGACTGGTGTTTCCACGTCGCCGCCAGCTACGCGCTCTGGCTGCCCGACTACGAACCGATGTTCGCCGCCAATGTTTTGGGCACGCAGAAAGTCATCCGTGCGGCGTTCAAGGCCGGCTGCCTGCGGATCGTTTACACCAGCACCGTGGGTTGCATGGGCCTGCCAAAACCTTCACCGGAAGGAAAGATCGTCCCGACGGACGAAACGACGCCCGTTTCGGAAACCCAGATGACCAATCCCTACAAGCTCTCCAAGTGGCAGGCGGAAATCGCCGCGCGGGACCTCGCCCGGCAGGGTGCGCCCGTGGTGATCGTCAATCCCAGCGCCCCCGTCGGGCCGCGCGACGTGAAGCCGACGCCCACCGGCCAGATGATCCTCGATTTCCGTAACCGCGCGATGCCGGCCTACCTCGATACGGGTTTGAACTTCGTCCACGTCCGCGACGTGGCGATCGGCCACATCCTCGCGGCGGAAAAGGGACGGGTCGGGGAACGCTACATCCTCGGATCGCAGGAGGGTAACCTGACGCTTAAGCAGGCATTTGAAACCCTGCACCAGCTTACCGGAGTGCCCGCACCTAAGTTTCAGGTGCCCCATCCCGTGGCGCTCGCCGCCGCCCACGTCAACGAATGGCTTGCCAAGCTGACGGGGAAGCCGCCCAAGGCTCCGCTCGCCGGCGTCCGGATGGCCGCCTACAAGATGTGGTTCAACCCGGCCAAGGCGATCCGTGAGCTGGGATTGCCTCAGACGCCGCCGAAACAGGCCTTGGCCGATGCGGTGGCGTGGTTTGAGCAGAATGGTTACGTGAAACTCAGGTGAGCGGGAGGCCCTGTTTAGAGGACTTCCGGTTGTCAGACCCATTAGGCCGAATGCAAACTGGGCGGTTAACGAAAAAAACCTCTTGTGAAAAATTTCACACGAAACAAACTCCGCGCCTCTTTCGGGAATTAACAGGTCTTCCGGGCGCTTTTCTGCGTTCAGGGATGCCAGGTTTCCGTTCCAATCATGCGTTTCTGGCGCGGCATTTTGGCTTTGTTGTTCGGCATGGGATTGCCCCTGCTCGGTTTGGCGGCTGACCATGCGGCGGCGGCTCACGGCGCCTTGGCGCAGGCGGTCGAGACGGGACATGGTGGTGGTGAACATCACGGACTGCTCCCGGCGGCCGTGAAGTTTCATATCGGCCCAATCATGGTGACCAACTCGATGGTCGTCACCGTCTTGGTGGCGCTGATCATCGTGGTCTTCGCCCAGCTGGCGACGCGTAATGTCACCCCGGTCCCCAAGGGATTGCAGAATTTCGCCGAATGGCTGGTCGAGAGCATGCACGGCTTTGTGTGCACGCTGTTGGGGCCGGACATGGGCAGGAAGACTTTTTGGTTCTTTGGCACCCTGTTCTTTTTCATCCTGTTCACCAACTGGTTTGGTTTGATTCCGGGCGTGGGCACCATCACCTACGGCGGCGAACCCATTCTGCGTGGTGGCAACGCCGACTTGAACACCACTTCGGCGATGGCGGTGCTGTTTACGGTTCTGTGGTTCTTCTGGAGCATTCAGGCCTTGGGGGTCGGGGGCTTCTTGAAGCACATCTTCGCTGCGGGCGGTGGCGGCAAGGGCATCATGGGCATCTTCATGATCCTCGTGTTCGGTTTCGTCGGAGTCATTGAAGTGATCTCCATCGCTTTCCGGCCCGTCTCGCTGAGCTTCCGTCTTTTTGGCAACGTGTTCGCCGGCGAAAACATCCTGGAGTCCATGATGGGCATCGTGCCTTGGCTGGGATGGTTGATCCCGCTGCCGTTTTACATTTTGGAACTGCTGGTCGGCATTGTTCAGGCGCTGGTGTTTACGCTCCTGACCGCCGTCTTTACGTCGTTGATGACCAGCGCTCATGGCCACGAAGAGGGCCATGGGCACGGGGAACGACACGCCCACCACTAGAAACTTTCGGTCGTCAGACGGTGGCAAGACTGCCGGGGCGACTGAGAACAAACAAAGAAAGGTAAATATTATGTTCAGCCCTATGTTCGCTGCAGCCGCGGAAGCTGCCGGTGCGGTTGCTCAAGCTGCGGCGCCTGGACTGACTGGTAACATCCATGTCGGTCTGGCCGCTATCGGTTCAGCCATTGGCGTGGGTATTATCGGTTTGAAGGCCGCCGAAGCGACCGGACGCAATCCGGGCGCCGCGGACCAGATCCGGAACAACGCGATCATCTTCGCCGCACTGGCGGAAGGCGTCGTGTTCTTCGCGATCTTCCTGGTCAAATAATCCGTTCGGGTGCGGGCCAGTCCCGCACCCGACAAATTTTCCCGAAATGACACTGCCCATTTTGTTTGCTGCTGCTGGGGACAATCCTGTGAAGGGGATCGCCGAAACGTTCGGTTGGCACCCGCAGTTGTTCCTCTCGCAGGTGGTCCTGTTCGTCCTGCTGGCGCTGATCCTCAAGAAGTTCGCCTACGCCCCCCTGCTGGCCCTGCTGGCCAAGCGGCAGCAGCAGATTTCCGAAAGCATCGAGAATGCGGAGAAGACCCGGAAAGAACTAGCCTCCGCCCAGGTCAAGGCGCAGGAACTCATCACCCAGGCCAGCCTGCAGGCGAACAAGATCATCGAGGAAGCCCGCGCCGCCGCGGGTGTCGTCGGCGAGCAGGAACGGCAACGTGCCGTGGCCGCCGCCCAGAACATCGTGGCGAAGGCGCACGAAGCCGGCGCCGCAGAACTGGCGCACCTGAAGACCGAGTTGCGGAAGGAATTCGGTCGCCTCGTGGTGCAGGCCGCCGCCCGGTCCACCGGCGACGTCCTCTCAGTTGATCAGAAAAACCGGATCGCCGACGAATCCGTTGGCCAGCTTTCGGCCTGATCCCGTTTTCGCTTCCGCATGAAAATCACCAAGCAGGCCCGACGTGACGGCAAGGCGCTTTTCAACGTCTGCCGGCCCGCCGGCGTGTTGGATGAGGGGCGCGTCCGTCAAGCGGTGACGGCGGTGCTCGACCGGAAGCCGCGCGGCTATCTGGCAACGCTTGCCCACTTCCAGCGGCTCGTGAAACTCGACCTCGACCGCCGTTCGGCGAAGGTGATCAACGCCGTCCAGACGCCGCCCGAACAGATGGCCGCGATCAAGGAGAACCTCTCCCGGCGTTACGGTCCGGGTCTGAACGTCAGCTTTTGGGTCGATCCAACCCTGATTGGCGGCATCAAGATCAAGGTTGGTAGCGACATTTATGACGGCACGGTGTCCGGTCGTTTGGCCGAACTCGAAGCGAGCCTTTAGTCCGGCGGCAAATCCCTTTTCAAACTTTCAAATCCAGATTCTGCGATGAGCAACATTCTTCAGGAAATCGAAGCCCAGATCGCCGGCGTCAAGACGTCGGTCAACAAGCAGAACGTCGGCATCGTCCGCGAAACCTCCGACGGCGTGGCCAAGATCGAGGGCCTGACCGATGCGATGCTCAACGAGATGCTCGACTTCGGCAACGGAGTCATCGGACTCGCGTTGAACCTCGAGGAGACCGAGGTCGGCGCGATCATCCTCGGCGACTATCTCGGGGTCCGCGAAGGCACCGAGGTCCGCACCACCGGCAAGCTGCTTTCCGTTCCCGTCGGCAAGGGCCTTCTTGGCCGCGTCGTCAACACCCTCGGCCAGCCGGTCGACGGCAAGGGCGACATCGCCGCCACCGAGTTCTATCCCGTCGAGAAGATCGCCCCCGGCATCGTCAAGCGTAAGTCCGTCAGCCAGCCGCTCCAGACCGGCATCATGGCGATCGACGCGATGATCCCCATCGGCCGCGGCCAGCGCGAGCTGATC
>JAYUSF010000104.1:0-6433 GCA_043755815.1 Verrucomicrobiota bacterium | reverse complement strand
GAAGTCGGTTTGGCGGAGCTCGTCGGGGCAAAGCATCAGGCGCTCGCCGAATTTCTCGAGCGTCTTGGGGATTTTGTAGAGGGCGGTGGCCAGAGCCTCGATGTCCTCGCGCTCCAGTGGGGTGACAAAGGTCTTGGTCAATTGCGTGCGGATTTCCTCAGTGATCTGCTTGTCCTTTTTCCGGAGCAGGGCGAAATCATCGAGCGAGACCGACCTGCCCCTCGTATCGGTGAGCATCTTGCGGGTGAGGCGGACGCTTTCCTGGGCTTCTTCGGCGGACTTTTCGAGCAGGTCAAAGAAGATGTCGTCACGCCCGAACAGCTTTTGCAGGGAAAACATAGTGTCCGGAGACCTCAACCGGTTGTGGCCGAAGGCGCACGCTGAAAATGTGACGACGGGCCTATAATCCGGTGACGGAACGGGGGGCTTGCGCCGCTTTCGGGCGAGTCCGCGAAGCCAGGCGTGGTCAAAAAAGGCTCCGTGGGCGACAAACTGGATTGATTAAAACCGACCTCCCGGTAGTCCATCGGCGCGCATGAAATTCCCTATCTTGGCGGCGTCGGCCGCCTTGGCGTTGGTGGCCGTGGGCCAGCCGACACAGACCCCGACCACCGGTTCCGCCGGCATTTTCAAGGGCGACGACTTCCTTCCGCCCGAATCCTCCTTCCGCAAAGTTGTCCTCGATGAAGACAAGACGATGGGTGGCGAACTGAAGGATACCCTGATTGACCCCATGGAATTGGCCGTGTCCAAGGACGGCCGGGTGTTCATCGCTGAACGTCAGGGCGTGATCAAGATGCTCAAGCCGGGGGCGGCCGAATCCGTCGTGATCGGCAAGATCCCGGTTTTCAGCGGCCTGGAGGAAGGGATGCTGGGCATCACTTTGGACCCAAAGTTTGAACAAAACGGCTGGATCTACGTGAACCATTCCCTGACCGAAACGGGCAATGATGGCCAGGGGAAGTCCGGGATCATCCGCGTGTCGCGGGTAACCCTGAAGGGTGATGGGTTGGACCTGTCCAGCCGGGTGACGGTCCTGGACATTCCGGTGCAGCGGGAACAGTGCTGCCATGTGGGCGGTTCACTGGCCTTCGATGCCGGGGGCAACCTCTACGTCTCCGTGGGCGACAACACGAACCCGTTTGACTCCGACGGCTATTCCCCAAACGACCCGCGTCCGGGCCGCTATCCCTGGGACGCCCAGCGCAGTGCCGCCAACGCCAACAGCCTCGCCGGAAAGATCCTCCGCGTGAAACCCAAGGCGGGCGGCGGCTACGACATTCCGGAAGGCAACCTGTTTAAGCCGGGCACTGTCGGGACGCGGCCGGAAGTCTATGTGATGGGCAACCGGAATCCGTTCCGCATCTCGCTCGATTCGCGCACCGGCTTCCTCTATTGGGGCGAAGTCGGCCCTGACGCGGGCGGTCCAAACGAACAGCGGGGTCCCGCCGGCCACGATGAAATCAACCAGGCGCGCGGACCCGGCTTCTTCGGCTGGCCGCTTTTCGTTGCCAATAACAAACCCTATGGCCCGGCGGATTACGTCGCGCGGCAGAAGCACGAGGACGCGAGGCGGGCTTACGATGAAGTCCGCAAGCAACGCGATGCGGCGAAGAAAGAGGGCAAACCCGAGGCGGAATGGCCCGCGCTGCCCCCGAAGCCGGAGCCGTGGCTGGCGGCCGACTTCCGGTTAAAACCGTTCGATGCGGCGCACCCGGTCAACGATTCTCCGAACAACACCGGCATCAAGGAACTGCCGCCCGCCCAGCCGGCGTTCATCTACTACCCGGCCTCGGCCTCGACCAAGTTTCCGGTGGTTGGCACCGGTGGCCGGACGGCGATGGCTGGGCCGGTCTACTATTACGACGAGAAACTCAACTCGCCCCACAAGCTGCCGAAGGAGTTCGACCATACTCTCTTCATCTACGAATGGTCGCGGAACTGGATCATCGCCGTGCAACTCGACGCGAGGAACCAGATCTCAAAGATGCAGCGCTTCATGCCCGGAACGACCTTCAAACGGCCCATGGACATGGAATTGGGCCCGGATGGGTGCCTCTACCTGATCGAGTTCGGCACGAACTGGGGTGACAACAAGGACACCAAGATCGTGCGGATCGAATATACTGCGGACGCGAAGTAAGCTCCGGTCCGGAAACGACGAAGGCGCGGCAAATGCCGCGCCTTTCGTTTTTTCATGCGGGTTTCCTGCGCTGACAGGAGCCGGAACCTACCGGAGCCGCCAAGTGATGCGCGCCTTGTGCAGGTCGTAGGGTGACATCTCCATCTTGACCCGGTCGCCAATCGTCAGACGGACCCAGCGCTTGCGCATCTTTCCGCAGATGGTCGCGAGCACGAGATGTTTGTTGTCGAGTTCCACCCGGAACATGGTCGCGGGGAGCACCGTGTGGATGCGTCCCTCAACTTCGATGTGTTGTTCTTTCATTGGATCAAACGGCACTCTGCCGAATCGCGGCCGAAAGCAGGGTCGCCGTGAACCTCCTCCCAGCCGCTGGCTGGGAGAATCCTCGCGGGCTTCTGACCGTTGATCGCGGGCTGCGGTCAAACGCGGACGAAAAGTCGTGCGCGAGCGAAATTGCCAGGTCGGAAGACCGAAAGCGGTCTGCCAGGGCAGGCAGCATCCCCGAAAAGCGACCTGCTGCAACGGTTAATCCCGACAATCTCTCGGTTCCGGTTAAGCAACAAATGACCGGCCGAAGAGGGCCGCTGGAGGCCGGTGGCCGATTACCGGTGCCGGGGACGCCAGGATCCGCCGCGCGCACCACCACTGCCGCCGCCGCGCTTCGCCGGACCGGACGGGCGGCCGCCGCCCGACGATTGGCCGCCCCGTCCACGGGGTCCAGAGCGCTCGTCAAAGGCGGGTCGCGGCGCCGGTGGGGCCGAGTAGTTGAAGCCTTCGGCCTTTCGGCGGACGATCCCGCGCCCGATGAATTTCTCAAGCGTCCGCAGCGCGTCGTGATCCTCGGGCGTGATGAAGCTGATGGCGTCGCCGATCGCCTGGGCCCGGCCGGTGCGGCCGATGCGGTGGACGTAGTCCTCCGAATGCATCGGAAAATCGTAGTTCACGACGTGCGAGATGCCGTCCACGTCGATGCCTCGCGCCGCAATGTCGGTGGCGACCAGGACCCGCACCGTGCCGGCCTTGAAGTCATTGAGCGCCCGGAGGCGCTGGCTTTGCGAGCGGTTGGAATGCAGCGTGCCGGTCCGGACGCTAGCCTGGTCCAGCTTCCGCGCCAGCCGGTCGGCGCCATGTTTCGTCCGGGTAAAGACCAACACCGTGTTCATGGCCGGGTCGTCTAACAGGTGCAGGAGCAGCGCCGGTTTCAGGTGCATGGGCACCTCGTAGACGAACTGGGTGACCGTCTCGGCCGGATTTGACCGGCGTCCGATTTGGATCGTCTTGGGTGAACGGAGGAATTCGCGGGTGACCGACTCGATCTCCTTGGAAAGTGTCGCTGAGAACAGCAGCGTCTGACGCTTGGCGGGCAGCTGCTGGATGATCCGGCGGATCGACGGCAGGAAGCCCATGTCGAGCATCCGGTCCGCTTCGTCGAGCACGAGGAATTCCAGGCCGCTGAAATCGCCGTAGCGATGGCCCATCAGGTCGATCAGCCGTCCCGGAGTGGCGATGACGACCTCGACCCCGGAACGGAGGGCGCGGATCTGGGGCCCCTCGCCGACGCCGCCGTAGACCGTCGCGATTTGCAGCGGGAGGTTCTTGCCGTAGGCCCGGACGTTTTCGTCAATTTGCACCACGAGTTCACGGGTCGGCGCGAGGACTAGTGCCCGACAGCCCCGCCGGCTCACGGGAGTGCTGCTGAGGCGCGTCAACATCGGCAGGGTAAAGGCAGCGGTCTTGCCCGTGCCGGTCTGCGCGATGCCGATCAGGTCGTGGCCCGCGAGCACCGGCGGAATGGCGGCGCTTTGGATCGGAGTCGGTTCGGTGTAGCCGGCGTCCTGAATGGCGGTGAGAATCCGGTCACCGAGACCGAGGGCACGGAAAGGCATGGCGGGCGCAGTATGCCGAATGCCGTCGGGCTGACACGCTATTCCGCAGCCGAAATTCCGGCGTCATGAGCAATTAGCCTTGGCCGTCCGTTCCCCCGCTACCTATAACCCGCCCATGCCGATTGTGCTTTTGCTGGCCGCTGCCGAGACCAACGTCGTCGCCCCGGGTGACGCCGTGACCGCCCTGCCGGTGGCGGGTTTTGGCGGCGTGTTCTGGCTGCTCATCCTGCTGAGTGCCGGAGCCCTGACGGTCATCGTCGAACGCTTGCTGCTCTATCACCGGGAGCAGATTGACTCGACCCAGTTTCTTGCCGGGGTGCGGAACGTGCTCAAGCGCGACAACGTGGTGGAGGCGATTGCAATCTGTGACGCCACCCCTGGCCCGGTTGCCCGGTTGGTCAAGGCGGCGATCTTGGGCCGTGAAAGCGGTCGGGAGCGCGTGGCCGAAATCATTGAGGAGGTCGGCAAGGCCGAAGTCCCCCGCCTCGAAGCCCGCCTGCTGGTGCTCGCAACCCTGGCTCAGGTGGCGCCCCTCATCGGGTTGGTCGGCACGCTGTTCGGAATGGCGAACGTCTTCCGGGGACTGCGGCGGCCCGACGGCACGGCGTTCGGCTACGCAGCCCCTGGGGAGATGTTCGATGGCCTCATGCAATCCCTCTACTCGGCGGCGCTCGGCCTCGCCCTCGCCGCGGTGGCGTATGCCGCCTACAACTATCTGGTGAGTCGGGTCAACGCGATCGTCTTCGACATGGAGCGCGCCAGTTCCGAAGCCCTGCGGCTCGCGGCCGGCGAACAGGTAAACGGCAACCCGGGGAACTCCGGCCCGCGCGAATGATCCACTTTCCCCGCACAGCCAAGCCCTTCCGCGGCCAGCTCGATCTGGCGGCGATGTTGTGTGTGCTGGCACCGCTCGGGTTCGCGTTTGCCTTCCACCAGTTTCTGGTGCTGCCGCGGGGCGCCCGTCTCGAGCTTCCGGTCGGGGATGCCGGACCGACCGTCCACGCGGGGGAGCGGCTGCTGATCGTGGCGGTGGATGCGCACGAACAGCTTTACTTCGAGAACCAGGTGATCGCCCGGGAGGCGCTCGCCGCCGTGCTGAAACAGCGCGCGGCCGGTTCGACCGCTTCGCCGACGCTGTTGATCCAAGCCGATCGCACCGTGCGGTTACAGCAACTCGCGGACTTGGCGGGGTTGGCCCGTCTTGCCGGCGTCCGCAGTGTCATCTTCGGGTCCATACCCGCCCGGAAACCATGACGACGGGTTCCGCCAACTACGAATGGGGTGTGGCCCGCTGGTTGGCCACCGTGCTCGGATTGGCCGCGACAATGGCCTGGTCGGTTGTCGGATTGACGCGCTGGCCGGTGTTTTCGCCGACCGAAGCGGTGCCCCACCCCGATTACCGCTTCGAGCTTGCGCCACCCGGCGGGCGGTCCAGTGAAGCGGTATTGCCGGATCCGACGGGCTTTGCCCTGGGCGACGCGCAGGGTTTTTCGGGGGCCGCCGCGCGGCAGCTTCCGCGCAACGCCTACACGCTGGCCGAGTTCAAGTCCGCTCCCGCGTGGCTGAAGCTTGATTTGGAGGGACAACGCCTTGGGGAGCCGGCCCGTCTGGCGGCGGTGCAGGCCCGGCCCGACCGGTTGCCGGTGCCCACCCTGCCGCTCAGCCTGCAGCCCGCCCCCCTGGTGCCCGCGAGCAACCGCGTGGTGGCCGACGATGCCTTTGCGAAAAGGCCCATCCTGCGCATCACCACCGGGATGCCATCGTTCGGCGAAGTGCTTCAGGCGACGGTCGTCGAGCTCGGTGTCAATCCCTGGGGGCAGGTCGTGGCCGCCCGGGTCGTCAACGCTTCCGGCTCCCTGGCGGCGGACAAGTCGGCGTTGGAAGCCAGTCGCGGGGCGCTGTTCGCCCCGTTGCCGGGCCGGCTGAAGTCGGCTGAAGCGGTGCTGACCGAGCTGCACTGGGGGCGGCTCACCTTCAACTGGGGAGGCGGAGTGCCCCTGCGCTGACATGGCACCGGAAGTCTGGATCAACCTGTTCCTGTTCGGCCTGCTGGCGGCGATTGGCGGGCTCGCCTGGCTGCAAGAATACCGGGTCCGCAAGATCAACACAGCGCCGGCCCAGGACCGGGTTTTTCGCTGCCAACAGTGCAGCGCGGTTTACACCGACGACCCGGGCGTCGAGCGCTCACGCTGCCCGCAATGCGGCGTGACGAATGAGCCGTTTGATTTCTGACTCCTGAGGTGGCCGAAGCGACTTAACCGACGTTGGTCGACGTCTTGATCTCAACCACGTCGTGCGGGGCCGCTTCCCGCATGCCCGCGGCGCTGACGCGGATGTAGCGCGCCTTGCTGCGCAGTTCCCCAAGGTCGGCCGCACCGAGATAGCCCATCCCGGACTGGATGCC
>JAYUSF010000103.1:0-21805 GCA_043755815.1 Verrucomicrobiota bacterium | reverse complement strand
AGTCACGCCGCCGCTGCCGGGCCTGCAGGCCCCGCAGCGGCCCCATCCTCCCGCCAGGCTCTCGCCCCGCAAGGATGATGGAAAGCAACATACAAGGGAGCCACCGGGGGCGGTGCCAAGATGCGCGCGACTCGGGACGCCTGCCGGTGGTAGTCTCGCCATGGGTTTCAAAGCCAAGCACCGTTTCGTGCCCAATCTGCTCAGCCGACACCATTCCCAACCAACGCGCCGACGTCCCCCTTGGTCTTCACCGGTTCAAGAAACCCAACAGCAACGGTAACCCCACCAGCAAGAACCAACCCGCACCGGTGATCAGCATCCGAAGTGTCGGCCGGTAAACGACTCCCTCGTAGCTCGCGTTGAACAGGGTCACGATGGTGCCCAGCAGGTCGTCGATCTCGTCCGGAAGCCAGATCAGCACCAGGCAGCCGGCCAACACCGCGTAGAGGGCCGCACTGTCGCTCAGGAGGCCCGGCCCGGCGACGAACGTCGCGCCGATGTAGCCCAGGCAGATCACGACGCTCAGGATCCGGCCGACCGGGAGGTTCCGCGGCAGGGAGGGACGCACGGGCAGGGGCGGCGGCTCACCGGTAGCGGCAGGCGGGGCGGTTGCTCCAACTTCTTCTTCCACGAAGGCGAGCCCCTTGAAGTCAGGGGACAGCATGTCCTGCGATTCCTGACGCCGGGCCGACGACAGGAGGAACCAACCCGCCAGCGCCGGCAGGACCGCCACCACCCAATGCCAGGCCATCGTCCCCTTGAACTCCGCAGCTTCCGTTGCGCGGGTGACCGTCCCCGGGGGCGACACCCGATCCGTTTTGACCAATGTTTCACCCCGAACCTGATCGTAGACACATTGGCCGACGAGCAGGAAACTGCCGAGGAGCAACAGCAGGCCAAGAAAACCGAGTAGTCGGGTCATGCCAATCTCAAGAGTTAAGCGGTGTGAACTGTGGGCGGTTTCCCCCGGAAACCGAGGCGGGTTGCGGGACAACTCGCCCGCAGTTCCGAGGAGAACGGAGCCTCCTCACGTCGGCTGCTACGTGCGCGGGGGTGTCGCCGGGAGGGCGGACATTCCAGTCCGCCCCAACGCAACGGCCTCCCGCGTGCGGGAATGAACACCGCCCACTGCTCACGCCTGCGGCGCTCGCGGGCGGGCAGGAATGCCCGCCCTCCCGGCGCTGGCTGGAGGACGACGGGGGCCACCTGGCGGCATGGCGCATGGCCGTCAACAGTGTCATCCCAACTCCTCCACATCTGCTTTGGCGTCGGCAAGACCCAAACCTGGATTTTGCTCGCGATGCAGCTTGATGGCCGCAAGTTTCTTGGCTGGGTCTTTGGCCAGACGCTGCACTTCGGGCGACAAACGTGGCGGCACTGAGACGCCGTGATGTTGGAGCAGGGCGTCCAACTTGCGATCGAGCCGACGCACATCCAACCGCTGCCTCGCCGCGAAAGAAGCGCCTCCCGCGAAGACCATCCCGATGACCGCGATGATCAAGTAATCTCCAAACTCAAGGACTGCGAGTAACGGTGTCATAATGGTGATGGGTGCTTCCGCCTGCCGCCCCCCAGTGTCTCACCCTGGACCTGCTCGTAGGCGCATTGGCCGACGAGCAGGAAACTGCTGAGGAGCAACAGCAGGCCGAGGAAGGCGAGGAGTCGTGTCACGGGCGCAAAATTACATTCGGCTGGCGCGTGGCGCTGGTTGAAGCGGTGAATTGCTTTCAGCTTCGGTCTGCGGGGACCGGCGCTTGAGCCGGTCCCCGCAGACGGGTCTCACCCCGTTTAGCCAAGCCAAGTGGCTCCACCTTTGCCCATGCCGCGCCGCGCTTTCTTTGGCAGGGCGTGGCGGACCTTCGGCCACCCGACCGGCTTTCCGCGCTGTGCCGATTTTCCCTCCTCCGCACCGTGATGCTCCGTGGTCATTGGACTTGCACCCACACTTGGACGGCGGGGGTTGGAGGGGCAATGCCGTCCGACGCCTGAACCTGAAAGGCTTTCTTGAGCCCAGGGGGTAAGTTGGCGGGGTAGGTCCACACCAAGCTTTCTCCCGCGATCAACGTCGTGCCGGGTAGCACCTGAACGCCGTTCTTGGTCAACGTCCCGTTGCTGACCGAGTTGATCACGAACGAGAGTGGGTCTCCGTCCACGTCCACTTCATTGGCCGCTGCCTCCAGGTCCGCGTAGGTGATCGTGTAGGTGTAGGGCACCCCACTCGATGCGCGCGTCAGTTTGTTCACCTTGGTCAAGGTCGGGGCGTCGTTGACGGGGCTCACTGTGATGAGGAACGACTGCGGCGGTGCGGTGCTGACGTTCACGCCGCCGTTGGCAATGCCGCCGGTGTCGCTGACCTGCACGCTTACCGTCGCCGTGCCGTTCATGTTGGGAGCGAGCCAAAACGTGAGCGTGCCGAATTGGTCGATTTTCGGCTGACCCAACGCGGTGAACAGCCCGGGTTTGTTGTTGCTGACCGCGTAAATCAGGGCCTGTCCCGTTTCGTTCGGACCGGGGTTGCCGATTGCTTGGCCCCAGATGGTCTGCAGCCCGGTCGTGTCCTCAGGAAGCGTCACATCCGGAGGGGCTTTCAGGCTGAAGCTCGGCGCGTCGTTCACCGCGAGGACCTTGACTATGAAGGGGTCCGTCCGGCTTTTGAACTCATTCATGCCGTCGCTCTGGCCGTTGTCCGTAACCACGACGGTGATTTTTGCGGTCCCCCACTGGTCCGGCACCGGTGTGTATTTCAGTGTGGCGGTCGCGGGCCATGGGGGGCCGGGCGTGTAGGTCACCGTCGGATGAGGGACCACAGTCGGCATGTCTGAGGTGGCCGTGATGGTCACGGTCTGGATGGCCTCATCGGCGGGTGCTCCGGGCGAGATGCCGGTCAGGGTGATTGTCTGCTCCGGCGCATCCTCAAAGTTCGCGTCCGGGTCGGGAGTCGGGGTCAGTTGGGGGAAGTCGTTGACGGCTGTCACCGTGATGACAAACGTCTGCGTCGCGCTGACGTTCACGCCGCCGCACGCGGTGCCGCCTTTGTCGCCGACATACACCGTCACTGTCGCCGTGCCGTTCCGGTTGAACTGCGGCTGGAATCTGAGTTCACCCATGGGGGTGATATTTGGTTGGGCCGTTGTGCTGTTGACGAACAACGAAGGGTTGTCGTTGCTGACGAAGAATTTTAGTTGCTGGAGGGCTTCGCTGGCTGGACCGGGGCTGGCGGTCACGAAGCCCAAAAGATATTTCCCCGAGTCTTCCTTCACGGTGACCGTCACCGTGCCGTCCGATGGCGGGGTGTTGAACGTGAAGCTCGGCGCTTGGTTCCGGCCCGCGCAGCTCAGGATGGCCGCCTGTTCCGCGGCAGTGATCGTGCCTTGGGCCACGAGCGAATCGGTCAGGCTGGCCACACAGCTGACAAACTGGCAGGGATCGCCCGGATTGACGGTGCATTGCGCGATCAGGTCGGCGATCGTGCAGCCGTTGGTCACGGCCCCGGTGTTTGGCACGCCCGTGTTGCAACCGGCGATCATCAGCGTGGGGCTGAGGATGGAGTTGGGGCAGTTGTCGCTGCTGTCCGGGACGCCGTCACCATCGGCGTCCGGCTGTGCCTCCACCGTCACCGTCTGGCTGCAGGTGGCGCTGTTGCCGCAGGCGTCCGTGGCCTGCCAGGTGCGCGTGCTGGTCTGCGGGCAGGTGCCGGTCGTCTCCGTGCCGACGACGGTGATGGTCACGTTGCTCCCGCTACAGGCGTCCATCGCTGTGGGCTCATCAAAACTCCACGCGGTGCCGCACACCTCCGTTTTGTCGGGAGCACAAGTCAGGACGGGCGGCATATTGTCGCTGACCGTCACGGTCTGGCTGCAGGTCGCGGTGTTGCCGCAGCCGTCCGTGGCTTGCCAGGTGCGCGTGTTGACCTGCGGGCAGGTGCCGGTCGTCTCTGTGCCGACGACGGTGACGGTGACGCTGCCCACTGTGCAATTGCCGGCGGTGACGGTGGGTTCATCGAAGGTCCAGGCGGTGCCACACTCGGCCGGCTTGTCGGGAACACAGGTCAGGACCGGCGGCGTGGGGTCCACGACCGTCGCGCAACATTGGGTGAGCGAGACGTTGTCGATGTGCGCTCCGCCTGGGTAACCCGATCGCGATTGGCCAGTGAAGGCGATGGTCACTGTCGGCGACGTCGGAACGAAGCTGACGCAGTAGGGCTGCCACGAGCCCGCATTGACGTAGGCCGGGGGATCCAAGGTCACCGGCGGCAGACCGCTCCCGGTAATCTCCACTTTGAACCGGTTGTCGGCGACACCAAAGCGGCCGACGTGCCAGAAGCACAGCGTCGCGAGGCAGTCGGTGTCCAGCCCGGTTATCACTTGGGACACCGTCTCGTTGGAAATCTGTGCGTTGATCTCCAGATGCTGGGCTCCCGACTGAGCGGTCATGCCCCCGAAGGTGAAGCGCCAGAGCTCCACAGTCGTGAGGACACCGGCGCTGTTGTTCCCCGTCCAGCCCGGCACCGACAAAAGGAAATCGTTGCCGGTGAATCCGATGTCCGGGTTCTCGAAACTGCCGTTGATCACCAGGTTCGGCGCGGAGCCGCCCGCGACCGTCACCTGGAGGGTGCAGGTGGTGCAATTGGCGCAGCCGTCGCAGACCGTGAGGATCACCGGATAGGTCCCCGGGCCGACCTGCGTGAGGAGCGGGGTTTGCGTGATGGTGACGGGCCCGCAGCTGGCCGTCGAGATCACCTCGCCGCGCAGGTCGGGGATGGTCGCGAGACAATCGGTGCCCAGTGCGATCGTCCGGTCTGTGGCGCACTGGGTGATGACCGGCGGGCTGGGGTCCTGCACCGTCACGGTCTGGCTGCACGTCGCGGTGTTTCCGCAGCCGTCCGTGGCCTGCCAGGTGCGCGTGCTGGTCTGCGGGCAGGTGCCGGTCGTGACCGTGTTGACCTCGACGACGCTCACCGCGGTGCCGTCGCAGGCGTCGGATGCGGTCGGCTCATCGAAGGTCCAAGCGGTGCCGCACGCCACCGTCTTGTCGGCGGCGCAGGTGAGCACCGGCGGGGTGTCGTCGAAACGGACGGTCCGGGTCCGGGACGAGACGCGCCCCGCCACATCGGTGGCGGTGATCTGGAGCGTGTTGTCGCACGCGGCCAAGGTGGCGGTGAAGTTGAAGGTCGGGCTGACACCGCAGCCGGTGCAGACGGTGACGGTGTCGCCGTTGAGCGTGTAGGTGATACTGGCGACCTCGGCGGTGCTGGTGACCGCGCCGGACACGGCGACCTGTGGCTGTGCGACACACTCGGGGATGGTGCTCACGTTGAGCACCAGACCGGGCGTGACTTCGACGACCTCACACGGGCCGACGATGACGTGCTCCAAGGGCGCCAGCGTGTTGAGGCTGATGTTGATGCCATCGGGGTTCACGGAATAGACGGTCGGGCGGAAGGTGTAATCGCCTTCCGGGAGACCCAGCACCACCTGTCCGGTGCCGCTGGCATCCGCCAAGGAAGTCGTGGGCGTGCCGGAGCCCTGGAATCCGACGGCATATTGGGCCGGGTTGCCCTCAAAATTCAGGCCGTTGAAACTACCGTCGCCGGTCACGGCCGGCCGGAACAACGCGCCGCTGGTGGCTTGGAAGTGGACGACCACCCGGCTGAAGCCGTAGCGATGGTTGTGGGTGACGACTTGCCCGGGGACGATCTCCACGTCTTTGAACTGTTGGTTCCAGATGCCGACGCCGAAGGAGAGGTAGTTGTCCTGATCGGTCGGCGTGGCGGTGTTTTGGAAGACGAAGCTGATCAGTTGATCCCAGCGCGTCGCCTCTTGGTTCAAGCCGCCGAGCGCCATCCGGTAGTCGCCCACGAAGTGGTTCTTCTCCGGGCCTGCGACCATGAAGTCGCCCTCGAATAGCGCCCGGGCGCGGCCACCGTGGGCCGTGTGGGTGGCCCCGGGCGCCGGCTGGTCCAACCCGAAGGCGGACACCGTCGAGGGCCCGTTCAGGCCGAGGTCGATGTCGCGGAAGAGGTGACGCAGGAAGGATTGCACGCCGTCCACCTCGTCAGGCCCGCACATGAACACATCGCCCTGCACGTAGCCGGGGTGGATGACGAAAGTGTCGCCGAGGTCCGTGGGGGTGCCTGGATTCACAATGACCCGCCCGTTGGAGCCGTCCCGCCACGGGGTCCGGAACCATTCGTAGCGGCGGTTCAGACCGAAGGTGAGCTCGCCAAACACCTGATAACCGACCGAGAGCGCGGGGGCGTTGAAACCTGAGGGCAGCAAATTCGCCAAGGCGAACGGGCCGGAGGAGTTGTAAGCGGAAGTCCCGTTGACCGGCGACGTCGCGGGATAGGGCAGATGCCCCGGCTGCGTGAGCAGCCCCACCTCGCCGTAGCGGAAGTTCCCTTGCGGGCCATCCTGGGCGGTCATCTTCGTGTTGTAGCGGTAGAACCAATGCTCGTCCTCGCCGACCATGTCCACGTTGCCGATGATGCTGCCGACGAGGCCGGCACTCCCGCCTCCGCCGATCGGGCTGGGCGGGACGAGGAACTTGACGACGACGATCTCATCGCAGCCCACGGTCACCGTGTAGTTGGTGGTGTAAGTGACGCTGAAGTAATCGGAGAAGAAATCGCTGCCGCTGGTCTGCCAGAACTTCGCGGCCACGTTGAACGTGTTCCCGCCCCGCACGGCGAGTCGGACGCTGCTGGCACTGCCGAAAGTCGCGCGGGCCTGCTCCTCCCAGGTGGGATGCCCGAGTTGGGCGGTGAAATCCCCGCCTTCGACCGTCACGGGATTGTCCGCCGCGTCCACGAACTGCAGGTCGATCAACCCCGCGCATTCGAGAAAATCCAGCGTCACATCGGAGCCCGGCTCCGGCTGCACGCCGGTCGGGGTCAGGAGCGCGGCGAAATTGTAGCGGTGGACATCCTCGGTCGCCATCACCGGCCACACGTAGTATTGGATGCCCGGCGCGGGTCCGGCCTGCACGGTGATGCTGTAGCCCACGCTCAGGTGGCCGGGGTCATCCGCGACGGTCGTGTTGGCGGTGAAGCCTCCGCCCAGTTGGCTGGCGAAGATGGTCCCCGCGGCCAAGCCGTGCGACGGCGCGACCGAATCCAGATAGCTCCGCACCGGGCCGGGAGGATTGTTCCAACCGATGGTGCCGGTAATCTGGTTGGGGTCCGAGAGGACCGTCTGCGCCTGCGCGCCGGTGAAGCCGCTGAGCAGGAGGCTCAGCGTGGCCAGAGCGGTGGCTTCGCGCCCACGATGAAACGACCCTCGCCTCTTCGCGTCTTTCGCGGGCACGGTTTCAGGATTCGGTTCGGACGGTTGGTTTTGCATGAGGTGATCGGGTTCTTTGGTGGAGATTTGTGCCGGGCGCTGGGCGGACAATGGTGGTGGGAATCAGTTACACGGCCCCAAGACCGTGTAGTGTGGCCCGTCATCGAGAGCGGGGCCGGAGTTCGCGGATTTGGGAATGCTGACCGTGAACGAACTGTTCGTGGTGTTCCCGCTGGTGTCCGTGACCGCGAGCCAGACGGTGTAAACGCGGCCGTTCCCGTTCCCGGCGCGTTCGCAGCGGACTTGCACCGAGCGGCAGTCCGCCGCGATCACGAGGTCGTTGAGGGTGTTCCCGCTGCCCGGTGCGTTCTCGGCCTCATCGCTGGTCGCGGCGCGGATCACCACGTCACCCACGCCCAAGGCGGGGTCGCAGCCGGCCACGACGCTGCTCACCATGTCGGTCACCGTTAGCGTGACGTAACCGTGGTTGGGTGCGGCGGTGACTGTGAGCGAGGGATGGAGCGTAACCTCCGGCGGAGTCGCGCAGGGGCCGAGCTTCGCCACGAAGATCTCTTGGGGCGTCGGCATTCCCGGCGCGCTCAGCGGCGGCAGCAGGCCGAACGCCGCGACGCCCGTGAAGTAGCCCGTGACGTGGACGGCTCCCCGCGGGTCCACGGCGAGGGCATTGCCGATATTGTCGGGGCTGCCACCGGCGGTCTCTAGCCACTGGAGCGCGCCCGCGGGGTCATACTTCGCGACGAAGACCTCGGGGCCGGAGTTCCGGAAGCGGTTCAAGGCGCCCTGGAACCCGGTGACGTAGCTGTTCCCCAGCGCGTCCACCGCGATGGCGCGCGTCTCATCGTCGGTGACGCCCCCGCCTTGGGTGGCCCATTGCGGCGTGCCCGCGGGGTCATACTTGGCGACGAAGTAGTTGTAATAGCTGCCCATGCTGGTCACGGCGAGGCCCTCCCCGAACCCGGCGGTGCCGGCAAAATATGCGGTGGCATATGTGTTGCCCGCCGGGTCCACCGCGAGGCCGGTGCCGTCCGCGGGCCCGGTGCCCGTGGTCCCGCGCGCCCAGAGCGGCGAGCCGTCGGTGGCGAACTTCACGAGGAACATGCTCGCGTTGGCGGTGGAGCTGAGCGTGGTGCTGCCGAACGTGAGTTGGCCGGTGAAGGTCCCCACCGCGACCGGGTCGCCCGCCGCATCGACCGCGATGCTGCGGGCGGCCGCGAGGAAGGTGGAGTGGGCTTGCCGGGCCCACACGCACCCGCCCTGCGGATCGTATTTCGCGAAGAACGCGTCCGCGGGTCCGGCCGCGGTCAGCGCGGTGGGAGGAACTGAGCCGAAGGTGGCCGTGCCCAGGAAACGGCTCGTCACGTAGGCGTTCCCGGCGGCATCCACCGCGATGCCCGCAAGATAGCCGAACGACATGCCGCTGGCCTGCGCCACCCACCTCACCGTGCCCGCGGAGTCGTAGCGGGCGACGAAGAGGTCGGCGGCGCTGTTGCTCGTGCGCGCCAAGCCGTCGAAGCTGACCGTGCCGCGGAAAGTCCCCGTCACATAGAGGTCGCCGTCGGGGCCGAGGGCCACCGCGGCCCCGCTGGCACCGGCCGTGCCGCTGCCGCCGGCTTGGCGCACCCACTGCAGCACGTCATCGGCATCATACTTGGCCAGGAACATGTCCCGGTTGCCCGTGCTGCTCAGCGTCACGCCGCCGAACGTCGCGCTGCCCGTGAAGAGGCCGGTCACATACTTGTTGCCGGCGGCGTCCACCGCGATTCCGGTCCCGATGTCCCCGGTGCTGCCGCCCGCCTGGATGGCGGACTGCCAGGTGATCGGCTGCGCCTGCGCGCCGGTGAAACTGCCGAGCAGGAGGCACAGCGCGGCCAAACTGGCGGCGAACGGTCCGTGCGGAAGACTTGCGGGGAACCGTCGGAGGGAGGCTGCCCAAGTGCGTCGGAGCGGCATGCCGGCGGGATGGAGTTGTTGGTTTTGCATGCGATGATCGGAGTTGGTGGTGATGGGTTGGAACCGGCTTCCACGTAGAACGGAGCGGCGGGACCGAAGGAAAAGTGCCGCCTACCGGCGCGTCCGCCGCCACTCGCTGAAGGCCACGAGGCCAAGCCCGGCGACTGCGGCGGCGAATTCGCTGGGCTCGGGGACGGCGGTGAGCGAGACGTTGTCGATGTGCGCCGCGCCTGCGATGGGCGCGATCGGGTGGCCCCGGAACGCGATCGTGAGCATCGAATCGGTCAGCCCGGGGGTGAACGTGGCGGAGAACGTGTCCCAGCGGTGGCTGAGATAGTGGGTGGCCGGGTTCAGCGTGGTGTTGACGTAGGATATGTTGGAGACGTCCCCGGTGACCGTGACGGTGAAGGTGTTGTCCGTGAACTGCCGCCCGGTGTAATCGAAGGAGAACCTCGTGAGCACACCGGACAACACGCTCACCGATTGCAGGACCGTTTGATCGAGGAGGTCGGAGTTGATCTCCAGATGCTGGTCGCCCTCGGTGGAAGGTATCGAAGCGTAGTGGTTCCAGAGCTCCAAGTGCGCACCCGCGTTCGGAGTGCTCCAACCGGGGATGGTGGGCAAAAAGTCAAAGGTGTTACTGGAGATCACCGGGCTTTCGAAGCTCCCGTTGAGCACGTAGTTCTGCCCGTGCGTTTGCGCGACCAAGGCCAGCACCGCGGCCGACATGAGCGCGGCCTTCAGGGGGAGCCCCAGCAGGGTCCACGTCGCGGTCGTCCCTCGCACGGCTCGGCTCAGCGAGGGGAGGACCACGCCTGCCGACCGCTCCGCGTGCCGATGCCGCCGGCCCGCGCCGCGCCCGTGGAGGTCTTGGGCGGCGCCGCCCCAAGGATGCGGAAGCGGGCCTTGGCCGGCGGACCGTCTGCTGAGGGTTTGAGTGATCATCCTTTTACCTTTCTGCCAAGGGTATTGCTGTTGTTGGTTGTGTCTGCTGTCGGACAAGTCGTGCCCGGATCACTGAGAGAAGTTTCTGTCGAGGCCCCGCGATCCGGCTTCGTCCCGCCCCTTACAAAAGGAAAGGGCGCTGAATGGTGCGGATTATTTTCGGGAATCGTTCCGGGGAGAACGGACGGAAGGTAGGGCAGGCTGCCAGCCTGCCCGGAGAGGCCGACCGGCACTGGCAGGCTGGCAGCCTGCCCTACGACGGGAGCGCCGGCTTCCCAGCCGGCGGGTGGGGCGGTCCAAGCCGACCCGGGGCGCGGATTGCGGGCGGGCCGGATTGCGGGGCGGCGAGGAATTCCGCGAGGTTTTGGAGTGCGGCAGTCCTCTGCCGCTCTCGGAAGCATGTCTTGC
This sequence comes from Verrucomicrobiota bacterium, assembly GCA_043755815.1. Classification (GTDB taxonomy): domain Bacteria; phylum Verrucomicrobiota; class Verrucomicrobiia; order Limisphaerales; family UBA9464; genus CAIWAH01. The sequence continues at coordinate 11,201 of JAYUSF010000103.1, read as the reverse complement.
CGCTGAACGGCACCAGTGGCGCAGCAGGAGCCGCTGCTTTCTTTGCGCCTTCTGCGTCCTTTCGCGGCCGGCCCGAAAGCGGCAGGGGACTGCCGCAGTCCACGACGCTGGCGCGACTTTGCCGGGGCCGGGAGCGCGGACCGTCTTTGTCCGCCGCTTTTCCGGGCTCACACCTCCGGTGCTCGCTTGCGGGCAGGCTGCCTGCGCTCCGACGCGCAGAAGTTGTGGGCGGGTTGCCCGGCAAGCCACCGGCGGACAGGAATGTCCGCCCTCCCGGCGGGACGCCGGCTGTGTTCGCGCTCCTCCGCACCGTCAGGGCAGGCGGTCGATCTCCGCCAGTGTGCGGGGCGACCACGTCTTCACTTCGCCGTCCCAAGTGAACCCCACCAGCGTGTGGCCATCGGGGGTATAGCCGAGCGGGGCTCCAACGCGACCGAAGTCGGAGTGGAAGGATGTAAGTTCACGAAAGACGATCATGCTCCAGAAATGGACACCGCTGCCGTAATTGAACACCAAGGTGCGGCTGTCCGGCGACCACACCGGATGACAAGCGAGGCCGCCGCTGGCGCACTGCGCCTCCAGGCGGCCGGTAAGCAGGTCCCAGATACGGAGCGAGTTCCCGTCGGGACCGGCGGTGGCGAGGCGACGGCTGGCGGGATCAATGGTGGCCAAGAGAACATCCTTGCCCGCGCTGCGAAAGCGGATCTCCCGTGGCGGGCCCCAGGTCTGGGAGTCGTAGGTGGTGATCCAATTGTCCCCGTTGATATGGTCGAGCCGGACCAGCCAGCGGCTGTCGGGCGAAACCCGTAGCCGGGTGATCAAGGTTTGGGGAACTCCGGGAAGCCGGGCCACAAATTGTCCGGTGCGGAGGTCATACACCTCAAGATTCCGGTCACGCTTGGCGTCTGTCTGGGCCAGCGCGAGCCACCGGCCGTCCGGGCTGGCGGACAGGCAAGGGATCCCAGCGGCGTCGGCGTAGCGGACCCCGTCCGGGACGGAGCGGAACTGGCGACGGGTCCGCACCGCGCCATCCGGAAGGCGGCGGAGCTCGAACTGCACCGGCACGTCGTTCGTCCCCAGCTCCACCGTGACGAAACCCTGCCTTTGGGCGAGATAGCCCGCGTAGAGCTGATGCTCGGTGCCGGGCAACGGCTGTGGCACCGAGCCCAATCGGGCGTCCAGCACCGCGAGTTTTCCGGTTGGGCGACCCGAGACGTGTTCACGCACGCGACCGATGAGGCATCCGGTCGCAGCATCCAGCGGAGATTCACCAAACTGCTCCACAACGAACGACGTCGCGGGCGCAGCGGCGACCGGGGCCGAGGCGTCTGCGATGGCCCAGAGGCGGATGGAATGGTCGGTGGCAGCGGAGGCCAGCCGTCGGCCGTCGGGCGAGAAGGCCAGCGCCGTCACCGCGGCTTCGTGGCCCTGCAGGACGGTGTGCGGCAAGAGCAGCGGAGGCCCATCGTCGGGTCCGTTCGTGGCTCCCGCCGGTGGCACCCGCCAGAGGGCGACGGATTGATCGCCGCCAGTGGCCAAGGTGCGGCCATCCGGGGACCAGTCCGCCGCGGCGGCGAGACGGTGCGCCCCGTTCAGCTCGGCGCGGATTCGTTCCGATTGCAGATCCCAGAGAAACGTCCGGTGGTTGGAATTGACGAACAGGGTGCGGCCGTCCGGCGAGAACGACGCGAAGCTGCTCCCCCACGGGGTGCGGACGAGCGGCACGGTCTTCCCAGTGGCCGGCTGCCAGAGCACGACCCCGTTGGTCCGGCCGGTGGCCGCGACGTATCCGCCATCCGGTGAGATGGCCACGCGGAAGCCGTAGCCGGGAAGTTCAGCCACCAAGCGACGCCGGGAATAGCTATACAAGAGCGCGCTCTGCGGGTGCGCCGTCCGCTGTTCATCGTCAGGCAGACACACTTGGTCGTTGGCCACGACGAAGAGGTCGCCAGTGCCGGGGGTGCCAACGCGGGCCATATTTTCGGGGACCGCGAAATCGAACGCACCCGTCGCAAAAGTCCAACTGCGGACGAAGTCGCTGCTACCGACCAAGAGATGCTTTCCATCCGGCGTGAAGGACAGGCTTTTGACCGCCCTCGTGCGTCCGGTGTGGCCCCATGCATCCAAGTAATCACGGATTCCGGGCTGCACTTTGACATGATCGACCACTGCGGGCGACGCTTCGAGCATCGGGCGCAGTTCCTCGTCGGTAGGGGCCCGGTCGCCGCTGGTCGGGCCGGGGTCCGGGCCGGGGAACAGGCCGAGCGGTCGGCCCTCCGCCACATCCCACAGGTGGACGCCATCGTCGCCGCCAGAGACCAGCGTGCGTCCATCGGGCGCGAACACGAGGCACGCGGCCGGGCGCGCGAGGTTGGTGAAGGCGAAAATCTCCTGGCCGCGGGACCGCTCCCACAGCGCCCGCCACTCGAAGCCGCGCAAGTCGGGGGAGGTAGGAGACGACGTGAGAAGGCTCTGACTTGGCCTGGCCGCTTCTTTCCGTGGGGCAGCACCGGGGACCAGATGGAGACTCGTGACCTCGTCTCCTACACTTGCTCCTGTTAGCACTGTTGGGTATTTGTCAGCGGTCAATCCACACCCAAAGAAGCCCTGACTCTGGTCAAAGGCAACACCGGAAAGCCTTCCCGAAGGAGGTGAAGACCCTAGGCGACGCCTTGCGGAAGGCCCGGTTCGAGCACGGGCTGAAACTGCGGTTTGTGGCCGATTTGTTGCAAGTTACCCGCGCGCGGATGTCGGCTTGGGAACGGGACATTGCCGAACCTTCGGCCGAGGAGTGGGCGAAGCTGGCCAAGGTGCTCGACCTGCCGGCGACCCCAGCGGAGGCCGATCCCAACAGCAGACTATGATGTCGGGAATTTGCAGCCACTTTCTCCAAGGAATTCCCGTTCCCACCGGTCTGACCGGTTGATGAATGATCCCGTTGCCAGTGACCAACGCGGAAGCTTTTGCCTCCGCTCGGAAAACGCGACGTCTGGCGATTCCGCCGTGCCGCTTCCTAAATCCTCTTCCCCAGACCTGACCGACTCCGCGTTGGACGCATTGCTTTGTCGGGTGCGGTTGCCCGAATATCCACCGTCTCATTGGCGAGCCTTTCCTTTGCAGGTGTTGGCCACGATTCGCGCAGAGTCCCATCGCATCGACACTTTTACTGACGTCTCGCAGCCTCACTTAGGTCAGAGTCCGGGAAAGGCTTCCTTGCGGGCGTAGATGCGGTATTCGCCGATGCGGCCGTTGGGCATGTCCTGCCGCGGCAGGTAGCGGACGCCGGTGATCGGGTATTCTTCGCCCAGATCAATGACGAGGTGATGCGGCAGCGGGTCTTTGTCGCCGTCCCAGCGGGTGTGCCAGAAGGTTTCGGGGCGGCCGTCCAGAATCCGGTCGGCGGAGGCGTCTTCGGCGAGCACTTCTTCGCTGTCGGCGTAGAGGATTTTCCAGTTGGCCTTCGGGATGTTCCGGCCCACGGCATCGACGATGTTCAGTTCGGCGCAGGTGGTGTAACCGTCCTTGGCCAAAGAACTCCGGGCTTCCAGGCACACGTAGCGGGCGTGGACCGGCTCGAACTTCGCCAGTTGCCAGCCGCTCTCCGGCGGGAACTGCCCCTCCGTGACGGGAGTAACGCCCTCCAAGACCAGCTTTTGGCCGGACTTCCGATGCAGGCGGCCGACGGAGGCGAAGTTCAGTTCGTTGAGGATGGGGTTGGTCAGGCCCGCAATCTCCGCTTTGGCCGGTCCCAGCAGGTCCAGCACGATAATTTCGTTGCCGGCCTTTTTCAGCCACGGGCCGGGCAGGTAGAGGGTCTGTTGTGGGCCGATGCTCCAGAAGCGGCCGAGGTTGTGCCCGTTCACCCACACGACGCCCTTGGACCATTGACGTAGGTCCAAGAAGGTGTCGCCGCTTTCCTTCAGATCGAAGGTCGCCCTGAAGTAGACGGGTTCGCGCAATCGGTTGGTGGAAGTCACTTCGTCGCCGACGGAACGCCGCTCAAACTTGAGTTGCGCCAGCGACGCGGTGCTCAGGGGCAGCGGAAACATCTCCCAATCGAGCAGTTCGCGCCGGCCGCGGCTGTCGCTGAGTTCCACCCGCTCGGTGATGCCCTTGCGGTCCTTCTCCATGTCGGGACCGAAGTTCACATGGCCCATGGCCTCGACCAGCAGGTCGAGCGTTGCGTCTTCGCGGCGTTCGGGCAGCCAGAGGGAACGCTCGCGACGCATCCGGTCCAACGTGCCCACCGGCTTGCCGTCCAGCAGCACGACCACGAAGTCGTGGGGTTCGGTCACAATCAGTTCGGCGGCACGGCCGGCGGGCAGCTTGGTGCGGTAGAGCACACAACCTTGCCCCTGGCCCAACGCCTCCATCGTCTGCGGCCAGCGTTCGCGATGGGAACCGGGCAGGTTCTTCAGCATGGGGGCCACTTCTTGGAAGGCCACCGGCGGCAGCGCGATGATGGGATTAGGTGGCGGAATCGGCGGCAAGGTCTGGCCGGGTGGCAGGTGGCGGGCCATCACTTCGCGGAGGGCGTGATACTTGGGCGTGGGCCGCCCCGCCTCGTCAATGGGGGCGCCGTAGTCGTAGCTGGTGGGTGTCGGGCGGAAGGGCGGGTTGTTGGCCCCCGCGGTGAAACCGAAGCTAGTGCCGCCATGGACCATGTAGAGATTGAAGGAGGCGCCCAAGTTCAGCACATGTTCCAGCGTGTTCGTCAGGGTTTGGAACGGGCTGCCGATGCTGCTGCTCCGGCCCCACACGCCATACCATCCGGTGTAAAGTTCGCTGCAAAACATGGGGCCATTCGGTTGAACCCGGCGGAGGTCGGCGAAATGACGGTCGGGATCACTGCCAAAGCCCACGCCGCGGATCAGGCCGGGCACCTTCGAGGGACGCAGCGACCATGTCATCTCCGAGGTGTAGAGGGGCACGTCGAAGCCGGACTCCCGCAGGGCGGCACAGAGGGATTCGATGTAGGCCCCATCGCTGCCGTAGCCGTCGTATTCGTTCTCGACCTGCACCATCACGATGGGACCGCCCTTGGTGGCCTGGAGCGGGGCCAGTTGCTCGCCCAACGCCTTGTAGTAGCGTTGGACGGCACTGAGGAAGCCGGGATACCGGCCGCGGACATGCATCTCGGGGTCCTTCAGCAGCCACCAAGGCATCCCGCCGAAGTCGTATTCGCCGCAGACGTAGGGACCAGGGCGCAGCAGCACCTGCAGGCCTTCCCGCTGCGCCTGCCGGCAGAACTCCGCGAGATCGTTCTGGCCCGTCCAGTCGAACTTCCCCGGCGCCGGCTCGTGTTGGCTCCAGAAGACGTAGGTGCTCACAGTATCCAAACCCAGCGCCTTGGCCATCTTCAGGCGGTGCGACCAGTGCTCCCGCGGGATGCGCGTGGCATGCAGTTCGCCGCTGTGAATGATTGCTTCCGCGGCAAGAGCTTGAGGCGTCGGCAAAGCCAGAATAATCAGCACGTTGAGCAGCAAGAACCGAAGATTGTCCAGGACAGTTCTCCTTCCTAGGAAACGCACGCAACTCGTGTGCGGTTCAGGGCGCGCACGCCTCGAATCCTGCACGTAACGGTGAATTAAAGCACGACAACACCATACGCCTTGAGGCGACAACGAGGGCGTCATCGGCAGCATGTGGAGGAACGGGCGCTCGCTCTGATGCCGTATCAGCCTAGAACTGACTCTACTGTGTTCGGTATCACTCATGATGACGAGCGATTGCACTCGGAGTGGCGACAGGCAGAACTCACCGGGTGGTTCATCCAGTAGATTTCACCAACCACCGGCTAGCATTGATCCCAAGAACATTTTGGTGCGTGGCGAGGCGAGACCTGTTCACCATTCGCCATCATCACTGGCCTGAATATTCAAAATACGTTCTTATCAGAAAGCCGATTATCGCTCCCAAGAACGCACATACGATTCCCCCACCAATAAACATAAGATACTTTATCGGCAACGACATTGAAGGATTTTGAAAGAACTTTGTGATGTTAGCATTATTTCGTGCCATTAACAGCCACGCGAAAACCAGCCACGCGACTATGGCAACTAGAACCCATAGCCCTAGTTTCACACCAAGGCGAGGCGACGTGAGCGGAAGACAGTAGGCAGGAAACGTAAAGCAGAACAACCACACGTGCCGAATTAATCGTATTCCAAACAACATAGGATTGTTCACAGTCAATGTTTTAAATCTTATCATTTAACCAGCTTACTAATCTGGTCGTAAATGCATTTGAACGATTCCGCGAATGCAACGGTTGGAGCCATCGCTCCCCATTTTTTATTCGAAGCGCAGCCAGTGCATTGGATTGATAATCTAAATCCCACGTTACCGACGCCAACGGCCGGCCCAATGGAGATTGATCCTGTCAGGCTCCCTGAAATGCCGTCCGGTGTCGGAAAGCTGGTTGGAGTGAAATTGACGTCCCCTGAGCCAGTCCCACCCGCAATAACCCCTGCCTTGAAGCCAAAACCCACAGAAAATGATGGTCCTTCAAGCCCTGATGCACTAATTGCACCGGCTGGTCCACCACTTAGGTAAACGCCAGGCACTCCTGGACCAAAGGTAACTGTGGCGCCTTGTGAAAAACACGAATTGTTGCATGTGGTTTTCATAAATCCATCGTTGTATTCTATGCTTAGGATTGGAAATACAATCCCAATGCCACCAGCCACGCCACCGCCAAGTTCAAGTCCGGGACCTCTTGGAGCTCCTGGCGGTGGGGGAGGTTGAACAGGAGGAGGTGGCGGATATCTGTAGGGCGGATATGCAGAGGGTGACGTTCCGGGAAACGTTAGGCCCAATGGGTCATAGAGGCTGACTGCTAGATTTCGGACAAACCCGAATAGGTTAATGCCACCCTCTTCCTCAATTGGATCCCTGCTCAGCCACCGTCCCGTGTTCGGGTTGTAATAGCGATACCCGTAGTAAACCAGCCCGCCCTCGTCGTCGGTGACCTTGGTGCTCCAACGGACGGGGTTGGCCTTGGCGAGGGTGCCGGTCAGCCGCAGGGATTCGCCGAAGGGGCCGTATTCGTAGCGGGCGGTGTTGCTGCCGTCGGCGGCGGCGAACAGGCCGGCCACGTTGCCGTTGCCGTCGTAGGCCGTGAACTGGATGCCTGCGGTTAACCCGGACTGGGCGTTGTTCACCCACATCAGGCCGCCCACGCCACCGGCCCCGGTGCGGTTGCCGCTCAGGTCGGTGCCCCACACGTAGGTCCGCAGCGTGGCGTTCGCATTGTTGGCGTCTACCTCCGCGACCATGTTCCAGCCGTCATAGAGATAGGTGGTGTCACGCTGTTCCACCCAGCCGCCGCTGTAGGTGAAATAGGTCTTCCGGATGCGGCGTCCCAGGTGGTCGTATTCAAAGGTGAGCTTCTGCCGGGCCTCCGTGGGCGTGCTGGTATCCCGGCGCATTTCAACGAGCCGGTTTTCCCCGTCCCACACGTAGGCTGTCCAGCGGCCGTCCGCGGTCAGGTTGCCGTCCGTGTCGTAGGTGTAGGATTCCGTCGCCGGAGCCACATAGGAACGGCCGATGGCGGCGGTCTGGGTCGCGCCATACAGCGATTTGGCGTTGAGCAGCGGGTAGGAATCGTTGCTTACCGTCAACGCGTAGTGGAAATACTCGCCCTTGCGGTTGGCCGTGGTGTGGGAGTCGGAATCCTTCCACACCTCGACCCCGGCGGTAGGGTTGGCGAGGCCCAGCACGTCGAGTTTGTTGGCGACGCTGCGGGTGGTGTATTGATTGAGCTGGTTGGCGGTGTAGTCGCTCACGGCGGAGGCGCGGCCCCCGGTGGTGTCCCGGTTGCCGATATCGTCGAACTTGTAGTCGAAGTTCTGCCCGTCCATGAGCGTGCCGTCGTTCCAGTAGCGTTTGCCGCTCACGACCTGGCCGAGGCTGTCGTATTGATACACCCAGTAGCTGCCGTCCGCCAGATCGGCGCGCGTGCGCTGGTTGGCGAGGTTGTATTGGTAGGCGTAGGTGATCGGGTTGCCAGTGACCGCCGCGTTAAGGTAGGCCTGCGAGGAGATGGTGGTCAGCCGGTTGAGCTTGTCCCACACCCGGCTGGTGAACAGACCCTCGCCCGTGGTGTTGTTGGTGAAGGCCACGGACTTGATCAGCCTGGAGTTGGACTCGTAAGCATATTTGGCGGTGTAGGTGGTCTGGTTGGTTTCCTTCACCAGGTCCGCCCGCCCGGCCGTGTCGTAGGTGTAGCCGGCCAGTTGGAAATTGGTGGCCCCTTGTTTGGCCGCCAGCGTGTCCAGTCGCAGGTAGCTTTCGAAGGTCCGGACGACCGAGAGGGTGTTGAGCGTGCCGCCGCTGTGGGATTCCGAAAGCGGTTGGTTCGCCTCGTTGTAGGCGTAGGTGGTCGTGATGCTGTTGCGCAGTGCCGTTGCCCGCCGGCCCCGGCGGTCGTAGGTATAGGTCGTGGAAGGGGTGCTGTCGCTGTAGCTCACCAGGCGCAGATCGCCCGCCGTGTAGGCGCTGCCCGACTTGACCTTGTATTCGTAGGTGGCCGAGACGCCCCGGTCCCAAGTCCGCGTGAGCAGGCGTCCCGCGTCCGTGTAGGTGTAGTTCGGCCCGGCCGTGCCGGCCGCCCCGGTGGTGGCGTTGGGATAGTCCTTCGAATCCAGCCAGCCACGGTAGGCATTGTATTTCCAGGTAGTGACGGCCGCCGTGCCCGCTCCCCCATTAAACGTCTGCCACGTCTTCATGGTCTCCATGCGGCCCTGGGCGTCGTAGGTGTATTCGACCGGGTAAGTGCGGGAACCGTAAGTTTTCTGGAGCAGGCCGGTGGCGTAGTAGAAGTTGGTCACCGTGGTGCCGTCGGGGAGCAACTGGCCGTTCAACCGGCCGAGGGTGTCGTAGTAGCTGGTCGTGACCTGCCGGGGTTCACCCGTGCCGAGGTCGGCCGCGGTGACGGTGTTGACCTGGTCGGCGTCGTAATAGGTGAAGCCGGCGGCACCGTTCCGGGCGTCCGTCTCCGTCGAAACCCGGCCGTAGGCGTCGTAGGCGTAGATCTTGGAAGTGATCTGGGTGCCACCGGAATTCTTTTCCCGCGCGGTGGTCAGCCGGCCGTAGGTGTAAATCCTCTCGCTGTAGCTGCCATCGGGATTGGTCACCGTGTCGGTGCGGCTGCCGCTGGAGGGCATGCCGATCTGGGAATAGGTGGTGACCGGAGTTCCGCCCGAAGTGTCGCGATAGACGGTGCTCCAGACTTTCCGGCCGTCGGTGGACGACTCGACCGTGGAGATCAGGCCCGTGGAGGTGCTGTCGTCACTCAGGTAGGCATAGGTGCGGACCCGAACAATGTCCGTGCCGCGGGAATTTCCGCCGGCGCCCGAGGCCAGCACGTCCCGAATGACATAGGTGATGCGGTCATCCGGCGCCCCGGAATTGCCGTCGTTGTCGATGATCGTCCCGTCCCCGTTCAGGTCCATGGCGGTTTTGAAGACGGAACCGTCGTTGTAGTAGGAATAGAGTCGGGTCACCCCATCCGGATCGGACGCCTTGATCAGTTGCCCCTTCGTGTTGTAAACATTCTCGGAATAGGGCGAACCGCTGGCCTTGGCGTAGTAGGTCCGCAGGTTGCGCCCCAGGTCATCGGTCACCGCGAGCGTCCATTCGTTGGTGCCGCCGGAGGAGTCGAGGCGAATGGTTCGCAGCACCTCGCGTTTGATGGATTGTGCCCCCTCCGCCTGGACGCCCGGATCGTAGCGCACGCCCGCGACGGCGGTGCCGCTCACCTGTTTGGTCCGGCCATCCCGGTAGGTGGTTTCGGTGCGTTGGCCGCCGTCCGGATAGGTGGCGGTGGTGCTGGTGCCGGTGGACACCGTGTAGCTGTAGGACGTGACCCCGTTCCAGGCATTCGTCTGCTTGGTCACCCGTCCCAGCGCGTCGTATTCGTATTGGTCAAGGGTCTGTGTGGATCCGCTGGACGGAATGCGCTGCGTCACCAGCACCCGGCCGGCTGCGTCCAGAATGTTGGTCATCTTCACCCAACTGGCGCCCCAGGACGTCTTGGTGGAAATCCGCCGCTTAAGCGCGTCATATTCGTATTCGGTGACCCGGCCATCGGGGTCGGTCACGCTTTCCAGCAGGCCGCAGCAACTGTTGTGCAGATAGGTGGTCACCCGGCCGGCGAGGTCGGTGACCGTGTAGTCCTCCAGCAGGGCCGAGCCCGAATAGGAGTAAGTCAGTTGGGACAGCGTCAGCCCCACCGTGCTGCCGGTGATGTCCTTGACCGTGACGCTCAGCATTCGCCCAAGGGCATTGCGGACGGTCGTGGTTTCCGTGCCGGTGACGACCGCCGTCTGTCCCCCGTTCAGTTCCCCCCGTTTCTCGACCGTGGTGATGTTCCCGGAACTCTCCGAGTAGTCGAAGACAGAGCCGGTGGCGTCGGGCCGGACGATGAGTTTCGTCCGGCGGTATTTCAGGGCGTCGGAGGAGTCATCGTAAACCACAGTCGTGGTGACTAGGTTGTCGGAGTCGGTCCAGGCACAGTTCACATGTCCGGGCCTGATGCTGACAGCCTCCTTGGTCGTGGCCGAATCGGGAGTCCAGAAGAACCGGGTGGAAACGGTCACCCAGCTCCAGGAACCACCTGAATATTGCGGCGCATAAACCTTGGTGATCCGGGGGGTCGTCTCGCTGTAAAGCTTATCCGCTGTTGCGTCGAGGGCGGCATAGGAATAGGTCGTCTTTCGCCCGTTGGCGGCGGTGGGGGTGACGCCGGTCGAAGGCGCGGGCAGGTCTGCATAGGCTTCATACTTGGTAAGCACCCGGCCATTGCTGTCATAGTCAAACACTTCCCACCGGCCATCGGGAAAATCAGTCCGGCTGGGCCGGCCGATGCCGTTGCCGCTGGTGATGAGCGTGTGGATTGTCGTCAACGTCGTCGTGTCCCCTTCCACCAGTTGCTTCAGGTATTGGCGCCCGCCGATGGGCTGGTAGGTCTTCTTGGTCTTGCGGACAATGCCGGTGGCGTTGCGCACCTCAACAAACTTGTCCGTGTCGGCCCCCGAGGCCGCCTCCCACGCCACGGTGGTCTGCAGGTTTCCGGTTTCAGCCAAGGACCATTTGTTGGGCGAGGAGGCAGTGTCGTAGGTAAAGGTGCTGGTTTTGCTGCTGCCACCGGACCCCGCGATTTCCACCACGTTGACGTTTCCAGACGGGTTGCGGAC
>JAYUSF010000102.1:0-6457 GCA_043755815.1 Verrucomicrobiota bacterium | reverse complement strand
CACGGCCGTCGCCAGCCGTGGGTTCTTGTTGAAAGTGTTTCAAGCACGACAAGAGCCCTCGGCGGCGTGGCCGCCTACTACGAGGACTACTACTACCGATGTCGTGCAGAAGTGCATCGGGCGAGATTAGAGGGAAGAAGCGGCCGGCGGGTCAAGGCTGCTTTCAATTCCGCCCCGGCTCCAAACGCCGAAGGGCCGGCGTAACCTGACCGGGCCGGGCAGGGAATAATTCCAAACCGCGGGGGCTTCCACGGCCGCAGGCCTGATGAGGCTGTTGCCCCGAAGCGCAAGCCGGCGCAACGCGGAACGGCGAACTTCGGCGGAAATAGGCTTAGCCCCGGCGGGACTCCGGTTACATTCTCCGGCGAGAGATCAAAACTGCATGTCGTCCAATTCCAAGAAGCCGGTCAAACGTCGCGTCGATCAACTGCTGTCTTCCTGCGGCTATTGCAGCCGTTCGGATGCCCGGCTCTGGGTGAAGGGCGGCCGGGTTTCGGTCGCGGGCCAGGTGGTAAAGCGTTTCGACGACAAGGTGTTTCCACACGACGTGGTCGTGGACGGCGAACCGCTCGATCAGCCAGACGGACTGCTCGCGGTCTTTCACAAACCCGGAGGATGCGTGTGCTCCCGCGATGAGCGCGAGGGCACCACCGTCTTCGACCTCCTGCCGGAACGCTGGTCCTGCCGGAATCCGCCAGTCAGCACCATTGGCCGCCTCGACAAGGATACGACCGGGGTGCTGCTCATCACCGACCAGGGCGACCTGGTCCACCGCTGGACCTCGCCCAAGCACAAGATTCCCAAGGTCTACGACGTGACCGTGGCCGGCACGATTCCGCCTGAGCTCGTGGAACTGTTCGCCTCGGGAACGCTGCGGCTGGAAGGCGAGCACGATCCCTGCCTGCCGGCCAAGCTGGAGCTGCTCGGCCCCGGCCAGGCCCGGCTTGAACTCACGGAGGGTCGGTTTCACCAGGTCCGCCGCATGTTCGCGAGCCAAAGTCTGCTGGTATCGCGGCTCCACCGCTCGCGTTTCGGCGACTTCACCCTCGACGACCTTGCCCCGGGCGCGTGGCGATTTCTGCCGCTGCCGGCCTGACCGGGCCTAAAGCCGCGGCTACTTTAGCGGCGCCACGTGACCGTCGAGGAAGACGACGTTTTTCACCCCATTGGTGCCGCCCCCGTGGAAGTTCTCGTAGTCATAGAACATGGGCGTGCGCTCCATCGGCAGTTCGGTCCAGCGCACTTTCACGGCCTTGAGCGGCTTGTCATTCAGCATCTCGTTCCATTCATAGCTGGAACCTTCCTTCTGGTAGTATCCCGGCTTGTCGAGCAGGCAGCGAAAGACGCTCTTGGCGGGCGCCGGCGCGTTGGTGCCGGCGGCCTGTCCGACATAGGTGGCCAACACGTCCACAATGCGCGGATCGGGATTGGCCGGGTCGGTGGGCCGGCTGGGCGCGCGTTCGGCGACGGGCAACCGGTCGGCGTGGTCACCGGCATACACGGTGGTGGCCAGGCCGAGCTGCCGCAGGTTGTTAAGGCAATAAATGTCGTTGGCCTTGGCCTTCGCGCGGCCCAGGGCCGGCGCCAGCATGCTGGCCAGAATACCGATGATGGCGATGACGACGAGCAGTTCCACGAGGGTGAAGCCGCGGTGGGCGGAACGGGAGCGGGACAGTTTGAGTTTCATGGTCGGAGACGGTTTAGGGGTGGTGTGCGGGTGAATTTACCGGGCGGCCTGGGCGCGTTTGCGGGCCAGTCGTTGGGCATCGCGTTCAACGCGTTGCTGAGGGGTCGAATTCTTCAGGCTGCTCATCATGCGATTGAGGGCCGCTTCCTGGCGGGCCGGGTCGGCTTCCATCTGGGCGCGCCGCTGTTCCATCGCCTGACGTTGTTCGTCGGTCAGTTGCGGACGTTCCGGACGGGCTTCGCCACCGTCAGCAATCTGCACGGCGGCGGGCGGCCCCTGACGGCGGCCTTCAAAGACGTAGAACCGGGTCACGCTGCGCCGGAGCTTCTTCGCGATCGTCTTCGTCGCGGCGTCCAAGGTCAGGGCTTCTGTCTGGACGGTCACGTGCAGACCGGTGCCGTCTTCGGCAACCACGCGGGCGCCGGACTGACGCCGGATGCTCTGGGCGGCGGTGCCTGCCGTGGCGTTGGTAAAGGCGAGCGTCACGCGGGCCTCCTTGGTCGAGGTTAGTTCCGCTCCGGGACCGAAGCCCGGGCCGCCAAAGATCCGGGGACCGCCCGCACCCGCGACTTCGCCACCGGCATCGGCGCGCAGCGAAACCGACCGCGCATCGCCGTTGGCCGGACGACCGGGACGGGAGTTCCAGTCGGTCCAACCCGTCGCGGAGGAACCGGCTTCCGCCTGGGCCAACGTGCGGGCCACGGCGAGGGACTTGCGTGAGGAATAGAGCGGGTAGACCGCGGTCCAACGGCCGCTGACCTGTTCGTTGATGATGTTGAGGACCACTTCCAGCGGCTGGTTTTCAACCCGCAGGGTGACCAATCCGTCCACTTCCTTGCCGACGTAGATGGGTTCCCAGGTCTGCCAGCGCAGCTTGGACACAACGTCACGCAGCGGCAGGGAGCGGACCTCGAGAGTGACGAGGTCGCAATGCACGCGCCAAGCGAGGCGGCTGGCGGAGGCGGTAACGGCCAGGGCGAGGCCGAGCCAGAGGGTTGATTTCTTCATACACGGTTGGAGACGCGCCGTGCGTAAAGAGTCGGCGAGGGGAAGCCGGGAGAATTGTTAGGGAACGGTAAATCCCCAAAGGCGCCCTCCCACCGGCCTACCGGGCAGAATTCCAACCGCCGCCGGCTAGGCGCCGGTGCGCTGGGTGAAATTGATCCGGATCGTGGCCGCGCCGGCGGAGCGCGGCTTGGCAACTGGCTTGGCGGCAACGGTCTGACCGTGCTTTTCCCACCAGGCCCGGCCGTCGTCCCCACTCCACGTTCCGGCAAGCGGACAGGCGTGCAGCGCGGCGGCCAGTTCCACGACCGACTGGGGACGCTCCGCCGGATCCTTCGCGAGGCAAGACAGGACGAGCCGCTCAAGTTCGCGGCTGATTTCACGGGTCGCCCGCATCGAGGGCGGAACCGGTGCGGCGCTGAGGTGCTTCTCCCAGATGACCTTGTGGTCCTCGCCGTCGAACACCGGTTCACCGGTGAGCAGCATGTAACCCACCGCACCGACGGCGTAGATGTCAGTCCGGGCGTCTCCGAAGCCGTGCTGTCGAATCGTCTCGGGCGCCATGTAGAGCGGCGTGCCGAGGAACCGCTTCGTGTCGGGCAGGTCCTGAGCGGCGGCCTTTCCGGTTGAGCCGGAGGCACGGCCGACGAGGCCGAAATCGAGCACCTTCACCGTGTCGGGCACGCCGCCCCGTTCGCACAGGTAGAGGTTGCCGGGCTTGATGTCGCGGTGGATGAGGCCGGCCGCATGCGCCTCGTGCAACGAACCGCAGACTTGGGAGAGCAAGTGGAGCACCCGGCCCTCGGGTTGGGCGCCGTTCCGGTCAATCAGCTCCTGCAGGGTGAGTCCGCGGAGCAGTTCCATCGCGTAGTAGAAGATGTCGTCGGCGGTGCGGCCGTAGTCGTAGATCTGGATCGTGTTCGGATGCGTGAGCTGGCAGGTCAGCCGAACCTCGTGCTCGAACTGCCGGATCATGTCGGGATCGGCGCGGTTCGGCAGCAGCAGCTTGACGGCGGTCTCGCGCCGCATCAGCGCATGATGGGCCCGATAGACGACCCCCATGGCGCCTTCGCCGATCTTTTCGTCGAGCGTGTATTGTCCGAGCTGTCGCGCCTTGAGGGCGGCCTCATTGAACTTTCGCCGCCACTTGGAGTTCACGTAAACCGCCATCATCGCGATGACCGTGAACAGCGCCACGAGTCCGAACAGGAAGGCGAAAACCCGGACGAGCACGCTGGTCGGCTGGAACGCCTCGCCCACGTCCATTTTGGTCAGCACGCCGAAGTTCAGCTCAGGCAGCCAGCGCCACGCGCCAACGACCTGCACACCGCGATAGTCCCGGGACAGGTCCACCCGCACTCCGCTGCCGCCGGCGACTGAGTCGGCCACCATCGGCATCAGCGGGCGCGCCGCGAGGGCCGCCGGGTCAATCCGACCGCCCTGGGTCAGGTCGACGCCGGGATCGCGCAAGGAGAGGTTGAGCGACGAACTGACGTTGGGCGAATTGGTCAGCAGCCCGAGGGTTCGCAACTGATCATCGAAACGGCTCTGCGAAATCAGCAGCCCGGACGGGTCAAAGGCAAAGGTCTCGCCGCTCTTCCCGGAACGCGCCACCGACAGCACCCGGGTAAACTCCTGTTCTGGCCGGACGACGCAGGCAAGCGCACCGACCACCGTCCCAGCATCGTCCCGCACCGGCGCCACCACCTGCATGAGGCTGAGCTGCCCACGCGGCCCGCCCGGGCCGTTTGTGCCGCTGGGGCCGCGGTCCGGCGGCCCCAGGCGCCCACCCTCGGCCGGCGGCGGGCCGTCGAGGGGAGGCCGGTTCACCGCCGGAAATCCGCCGCCCTCCGCCGGCCTCGGCTCGCGGTTCTCCATCCACCCGGGCCGGCGTCCAGAATCGGGCACCCCCCCCGGCCCGCCGGGTCCGCCAGGCCCGCGTCCCCGTCCCGCCTTAAACGGCGTGATGAGGACGGCCTTGCCCGAGGCGAACAGCGACTGGTAGCGCTCGACGTGCCCCTCGGCGACCGAGCCGCCCAGGCGGACCGGTCCCCGGCCGGTTACGGCGATGATGTTGAGGTTGGTCGTGACGAGTTCCGCCACGCCGTAGCCCGCGGCGCGAACCCGCTCACCCAGGAGCCGCTGAAATTCCGCCTGCTGCGGGAGCGCACCCAACTGCGCGCGGTTCTGTTCCCGGCCGCGACTGGCGGCAAGGAGTTCGGCGGCGAGGCGCCGCACCTCGGGATCGCTCGCAAGCAACCCGGCGAGCCGTTCCTGATTGCTCACCCAGATCTCGAGCGCCGTGACGTTGGCCTCCAGGGTCGTCTTCAGTTCCTCGGCCAGCTTCGTTTCCACCGTGCGGTGGACGGCGGTGAGGCTCCACCGGCCCACGACCACCAGCAGCACCGCGGCCAGCAGCGGGACGCCGAAGAGGTATCTTTTTTTGGTGCGCGTCATCGTGAGTGCATTGGAAAACTCAAAGGGGCGAACGTCGCAACGGAGTTTCCCGCAATGCGCCCGCGAGGCAAGCCGCGGCACCGGCGTTTCCCGGATGCCAGCATTGGGTCAGTTGAAGTTGAATCTGCGCTTCGTTGGCCGGCTCATGGATTGGCCGCGCCCGGCGTCGGCACGAGGGTTTGAAAATGAGCCGAATTGGAGGAGGACCGGCCGAACGCCTGGTTGTTGGACAGCGGCCCAAAGGTGACGGAGTCGAGCAAGGCGTTGAGGTTGGCGTCGGTGTCCACGAGGTAAACCTGCTCGCCGTCGCCATCGAGCTTGAAGCTCGCATGCAGGCCTGGCTTGACCGTGCTGTCCTCGTCGGCCCAGACCAGCAGATAGCCGCCGGCGGGAATCTCGGCGCCGTTCGGGAACTGCCATTTGCGCGGGTTGCCGGGCTCATCGCTGAGATAGTGGCCCGTAAGATCCACCGGCTCGGTCGAAACGTTGCGCAGTTCGATCCAGTCGTCGAATTCGCCCTGTGGATCCGCCAGCGTGCTGGTGTTTTTGGCCTGGAGCTCGTTGATGACGACCGGCGAGGTGCCGCCCACGGAGGTCGTCACCCGGTAGGTCAACGCCTTGTCTTCGGGCTGACTGGGAAAGAAACGCGCCGTCTTGGTCGCGTTGCCCGAGCGGGCCTCGACGTAGTAGCGGACCTTGGTGCCCGCGAGAAATCCGCCGGTCGAAGCGCCGAACCTGCCGTCGCCGGCCGCTCCGTCACCGTGCGCGCCATCGTCGAACATCGGCGTCCGGGCAAAGCGTCCGTAGCCCGCACCGCGGTAGTAGAGCCACACGGAGTCGATGCCTTCACCGGCGTATTCCACAACCTTGGCGGTAATCACCGCGCCTGAGCCGGCCGGCGGCGAAGGCGGAGTGGATACCGCGCTGATGGCGGGCGCGACCGGTTTCAGCTCCGCGTGGTTGGTCAGGTATTTGTAGCGGTTCGTGACGAAGGTTTTCAGCGACGTGAGGTCCGTGTTGTAGGCCGTCATCGTGTAGCTCTTTTTCGGGTCGGCCGTGATGGCGGCGAGGCTGAGGTTGGTGAACTGGTTGATGACCGGCGTGAGCTGGTCAGGGTGGAACGATTCCTCCAGCACGGTGCGCATGTGCGCGAGGTAACGCTGCTTCAGCTCCGGGTTGGCGATGAACTGCCTGATCACCGGCCGGTTCGTGCCGGTCGAGCCCATGAGCGGCGACAGGTTGACGTCCCCCACGACGAACGCCTCGTTGCCGTCGTGTTCCACCGGGTGGATGCGGCCGCTCTCGGGC
>JAYUSF010000101.1:0-21859 GCA_043755815.1 Verrucomicrobiota bacterium | reverse complement strand
CAACCCGGCGCATGAGCGCTTTTACGGCAAGAAGAACGACCGCATGCCGCGGTTCCAGGCCGACGGCGTGCTGACTGATCCGGAGATCGGCCTGATTGCTGACTGGCTGCGGGGCGAATGGTATCGGGAGCCGGAAGCCGCACGATGAACTTGCCACGGAACGTCAGCCGATGGGCGAGGTGGAAGGGCGGCCAATCCCGGGCCAGTGAGCGTCTGGGCGCGGCCATGTTTGCCTGTCTTCCATTTGTAACTCGCCTGTCACCGGGAGGCCGATAGCCTGCAGGCTGCGTCCATGCGCAAGGCCAAGTCCAAAGCAGTCTCATCCGCGGCTCCCCGAGCCCGCTACTTGAATCGCGAGCTGAGCTGGCTCGAATTCAACCAGCGCGTGCTCGACGAGGCGCTCGACGCCACGAATCCGCTGCTTGAACGGCTGAAATTCTTCTGCATCGTAAACTCGAATCTCGACGAGTTTTTCGAAGTCAGGGTCGCCGGGCTGAAGCAGGCGGCCGAGGAGGGAGCGACCGAGCGTTCGCCTGATGGCCTGAACGTGCATCAGACGCTTCGGGCGATCCGGCAGCGCACGAAGCGCCTGGTGGAGGACGCCTACCGCTGCTGGCGGCAGGAACTGGTGCCAGGACTGGCGCGCAATGGCATCCGCTTTCACCAACCGGAGGACCTGGATGAATCCGACCTGCGCTGGCTCGACGCGTATTACCGTGAGCAGGTGCATCCGGTGCTCACGCCGCTCGCCATCGACCCGTCCCATCCGTTCCCGGAACTGCTCAACAAGACGCTGAACCTGATCATTCAGCTGCACGGAACGTTTCGCGGGGAATTGCGCCACTGGCTGGCCGTGGTTCAGGTGCCGCGTCCGTTGCCGCGACTCGTGCGGTTGCCGCGGACTGATTCTGGTCTTCAGGAGTTTGTGTTCCTGGGCGACCTGATTGGGCACTACCTCGCGGAACTGTTTCCCGGCATGCAGATTAAAGGTTCGTGGAGCTTTCGGGTGACGCGGAACAGCGAGCTCTACATCGACGAGAACGAGGTTCCCAACCTGCTCCGTGCGGTGGAGCACGAACTCGACAAACGGCGAAAGGGGGCCGCTGTCAGGCTTGAAATTGCCGCTGACTGCCCGGTCTCGGTCCGCACCGAACTGCTCACCAACGTGGGCCTCGCCGAGGAGGATCTTTACCTGATCGATGGTCCGGCGAACCCGACCCGGCTGATGACCATCCTGGAAGGCGAGTATCCGGCGGAACTGCGCGATCGGCGGTTCACCGGCGTTGTATCGCCTGCGCTTCGGGCACGGAGCGGAACGGAGATCTTCCTGGCCATTCGGGAGCGGGACATCCTGCTGCATCATCCCTACGAAAGTTTCAGCGGGGTCGTCGAGTTTCTGGAGAGCGCGGCGGCCGACCCGAAGGTGCTCGCGATCAAGCAGACCCTTTATCGCACCGGCGGTGACCAACGCATCATCGGCGCCCTCATGAACGCGGTGAAGAACGGCAAGCAGGTCACGGCGGTCGTCGAACTGAAGGCCCGTTTCGACGAGGCGAACAACATCCGCTGGTCCCGCGCCCTCGAGGAAGCCGGGGTGCATGTGGTCTATGGCATCGTCGGCTTCAAGATCCACTGCAAGATGGCGCTCGTGGTCCGGGCGGACGACGACGGCATCCGCCGTTATGTCCACCTGGGGACCGGCAACTACAATCCCGGCACGGCGAAACTTTACACCGACGTGAGCCTGCTGACGTGCCGGCCCGAGTTCGGTGAGGACGCGACGAACCTTTTCAACCTGCTCACCGGCATTTGCCAGTTTCAGGGAACCAAGCGCCTGCTGGTGGCGCCCTTCCAGATGCACGCGGAAATCCTACGGCTCATCCGGCGGGAAACGGAGCACGCGCGCGCGGGTTTGCCCGGCCGGATCGTGGCGAAGATGAATGCGCTGGTCGAAACGCAGGTGATCGACGCGCTCTACGAGGCCTCACAGGCCGGCGTCGAGGTGGACCTGATCATCCGTGGAATCTGTTGTCTTCGTCCCGGCGTTCCTGGCCTGAGCGAAAGCATACGGGTGCGCAGCATCGTGGACCGGTTTCTTGAACACTCGCGAGTGTGGCACTTCGGCAATGCCCGCCAGCCGGAAGTATACGTCGGGAGTGCCGACTGGATGCCGCGGAACCTCTTCCGACGCATCGAGGTCGTGTTCCCGGTCCTCGATGGCCGCCTGCGGGACCGGATCATCTCCGAGCTTCTGGAACTCCAGTTGGCGGACAACGCCAAGGCCCGCGAACTCCTTTCCACCGGATGCTACGTGACTCCGTCACGCCCTCGCGGCCGCGCTTCGCTTCGCAGTCAGCAGCGATTCATGGAACTCGCCGAAAAATCCGCCGGAGCTTCGGCCAGAGCTGGCGTGGGTGCGGGGTTCAGAAACCTGCAAGTGCGCCGTTCCGGCGGGTTCAAGGGCTGAATTTCGGCAAACGAAAGGGGCAGCCGTTGGCTGCCCCTGTAGTCCGTCCAGTGCGGAGTCAGTTACTTGGACTGGATCTCCTCAATGTATTTGTTGACGTCGGCGACGCTCTGAAGTTTTTCGGCCTCCTCGTCGGGAATCTCGGCGCCGAATTCCTCTTCGAGAGCCATCACGAGCTCGACGGTGTCGAGAGAGTCTGCGCCAAGATCCTCGATGAACTTCGCTTCGGGAGTAACTTGGTCGGCGTTGACCCCAAGCTGCTCAACGATGATGTCTTTGATCCGTTGCTCGATGGTTTTTTCAGCGGCCATAATGCGTATTCAATTTGCGTCGCCTGTCTAGGCGGGGGGCATCTGACCGTCAAGCCCTGTTCCCTTAAAAGTTTGTCGGTAGCCGCGTTCAGCGGAACGGACTGCGGCCGGTGTAAGGGGAAGAGTTTGTCAGGGGACGCACCTGCTTGGGTTTGTAAAGCAGCCCGTGCTTCGCGAGGTTGCTGCTCAAAATGGAGAGGTTGCTGATCGTGAGCGAGAAGTTGTCGCGCACCTCGCCGTCCTTGAGCAGAGCTCCCACCAGACCCTTGCCCTCCCGGATGTCACCGGTCACCGCCCGCAGGTCGGCGGTCGCACCGGCCGCCTCCTTCAGCGCCGCCTGGAGCGCGGGATCGGCGCGCACCACGGTGGCGTCGAGGTTGGTGGCGACGCCGCGGAGCGCCACCGCAACCGTGTTGAGGTTGCTGAGCGCGAGCGTGAAGGAGGCCGAGTTGGTGGCCACGAGCTGATCCACGCGGCTGACGGCGCTCTTGGCCCGCTCGGAAACCTCACGGACATTGGCGGCGGTCGCGGACAGGTTGGTCAGGGTCTGTTCGGACAGCAGCAGTTTGTCCACGCGGCCAATGGCGCCGTTGATGCGGTCGACGGCGGTGTCGAGCTTGCCCAGCAGGTGCATCGCCGAACGGGCGGCCTCCTGGAGGTTGAACGGGGATTCGGCCTTCACTGAATCCCCGTCCTTCAACACTTGGCCCTTGTTGTCAGCCGGGATGATCGAGACGTATTGGTCGCCAAGAAACCCCGAGGTTTCGATGTCGAACTTGGCGTCGCTGTAGACCTCGTAGCGGGCGAGGATCCGGCACCCGATCGCCACAGCCCGACGGTCGGCCGTGAGCTCGATGGACAGCACGCTGCCGATGGGCACGCCGGAGACGCTGACCGCGGCACCGGGCTTGAGGCCGCCCACGCCGTCGGCGAGGACGGTGATCTTGTAGGACGAGGTGAACAGCCCGCGGCCCTTGCTGAAATTGAGGATCAGCGTAGCCGCCACGCCGAGGGCGAGGGCGACGAACAGGCCGACTTTGCGGGAATTGGAAGAGGCCATAAAAGGGTCAGTGGTCGGGGGAGAAAGGGGCGGCGGCTTTCTGCACTGAACGGGCCGTCGGGATGCCGTTCACAAAGTTGTAGATGATCGGATCGGCGGAGCCGAGAAGCTCCGGAGTCCGGCCCTCCGCGTAGATGAGGCCCTCGTGCAGCATGAGGATGCGGTCGCTGATGCGTCGGGCGCTCGGCATGTCATGGGTCACGGCGACGCTGGTGACGTGCAACTGTTCCCAGACGCGGCGGATCAGGCTGTCAATGCGGGCGGCGGCGATCGGGTCGAGCCCGGTGGTGGGTTCGTCGTAGAGCACGATCTCCGGCCGGTAGACAATGGCGCGCGCAAGTCCGACCCGCTTGCGCATGCCGCCAGACAGTTCCGCCGGCTTCTTTTCCTCGATGCCGGGCAATTCGACCATCTCCAGCGCCTCGGCCACCAGGCGGCGCATTTCAGCATCGGTATGCTTCCGTTCCCGGCGGAGCACAAAGCCGACGTTTTCATAAACCGTCATCGAGTCGAACAGCGCGGCCCCCTGGAACAGCATGCCGAACTTGCGTCGGACGCGGAGCAGTTCGCGCTCGTTGAGCTGGCACAGGTTCTGGCCGTCAATGAGCACCTCCCCGCGGTCTGCGTCCAGCAGCGCAATCAGATGCTTGAGCAGCACGCTCTTGCCGCCGCCACTGCGGCCGATGATCACCACAGCCTCGCCTTTCTCGATGCGCAGCGTGGTTCCGCGCAAAACGGGCTGCGGGCCGAAGGCCTTCCAAAGATTGCGGACTTCGATCACGGGACGGGACCTTCTGGGATTGGGCAGAACACGCGGTCTTTAACCGCCCAGAGCAGGTATCCGCCCCCGCCCCCGGACGCTGCATGAACGAGACCGCCCATTTCGATCTCTCCGTGGTAAAATGTGTCCACCCTGATGCCAAGGAAAACGATGAGGCTGGACAGCCAGAAAACCGTTCGCGGCCGGCGGAACGCCAACGCCGGCGCCGGCCAGAGGCAAAAGGTCAGCCACAAGGGCCAATCGGGATTGTCTTGCAGCCAGTCCATCTCAGTTCAGCAACCGGGTGAGGAAGAGCGTGAGGAAGAAGTTGCTGACCAGCAGCGTGATGCTGGCCGCCACCACGGCTTCGGTGGTCGCCCGCCCAACTCCCTCCGCGCCCTGCGGGCAGGTCAGGCCCTTGTAGCAACTGATCATGGCAATGAGGCCGCCGAACCAGACGGCCTTGATCAGGCCGATCATCACGTCGTGCGGCTCAGTATAGCGGTTGATGTAGGCGAGATAGTAGGCGCCTTCGATGCCCAGCAGGTGGACGCCGACCATATAGCTGGCCGCGATGCCCACGATGATGGCTTCCGCGGTCAGCAACGGGCTGGCGACGACCGTGGCCAGAAGCCGGGGGACGACGAGGTAATCGACTGGGTGAGTTGCGAGGGTCCGCAGGGCGTCAATCTGCTCGGTCACCTTCATCGTGCCGAGTTCGGCCGCCATTGAGGCCCCGACCCGGGCGGTCAGCATCAGGCCGGCCAGCACCGGCCCGAGCTCGCTCGACATGCCCACGCTCACCACGGCCCCGGTGGCGGTGTCCATCTTCACCTTGTGAAACTGAAAGTAGGTTTGGGCGCACAAAACCATGCCGGTCGCCGCGCCGGTGGTGATGACGACACTCTGCGATTTGACCCCGACGAAGTAGAGTTGATCGATAAAGTCCCGCCAGGAAGGGCGCTGATGCCGCAAAGACCGCCCTGCTTCCCCGATCAGCTGGGCAAGCTCGCCCAACTGCTCAAGGAAGTTGCGGACCCGTAGATGGACCATGGTTAGCAGCATTCTCGGCGGGAGAGTCTTCTGTAGTGGCGGGGGGGCAACAGGTATTTTGTCTTCACGGTTTGCTAAAACTCCTTTTGCCAGACCCCGACTCTGAGCCAGAGTCGCCGTTCAGTTTTATATGGAAGTCAAACTCCCCAAGATTGGAGAAGTCGCCGATTCCGGCACCGTCGCCAGCATCCTCGTCAAGGTCGGCGACTCCGTTGAAGTCGGGCAGACCCTGATTGAGCTGGAGCAGGAAAAGGCCGTGGCTCCGATCGCCTCACCCGCCGCAGGCGTCGTTTCGGTCATTCACGTCAAGGAAGGGCAGAAGATCAGCGTGGGCAGCGCGATCCTGTCGCTCGAAACCTCCGGGGCTTCCGGTGCGCCCACCGCTGCATCTGCGCCTGCCACGCCAAACGCCGCGCTCACACCCGTGCGCCGATCCGCCCCAGTGGTCGAGGAGGAGGACGACTTCGTCGCCGAAGACGATGGTGCGGACGGCCCCGAACCCGCCGCGTCCCCCTACGTTCGCAAGGTCGCCCGGGAACTGGGACTCAAGCTGAGTCGAATCACCGGTTCCGGACCCGGCGGACGGGTCCTGACGGCCGACTTGGCGCGGTATGTAAGCCGATTGGAACGTGGCGTTGCCCGCGCTGGCCGGCATGCCGACGAACCCAAGGGGTTGGTCTTCGCCCCGGTCGGTCAGGATTTTTCGCTCCATGGTCCGGTGACCAGCGAACCCCTCAGCCAACTGCGCAAGATCATCTCCGCCCGGATGGTGGAGAACAGCGTCTCGCTGCCGCACGTCTCCCAATTCGATGACGCGGACATGACCCGCATCGAAAGTCTGCGCAAACAGTTCAAGGCGGCTTACGAGGCAGCCGGAGCCAAGCTCACTCCCACACCGTTCATCATCATGGCGCTGGTGAAGGCGCTGAAGCGGCATCCGAAGTTCAACGCCAGCGTCAACGAGGTCGCCGAGACGCTCGTGCTCAAGCACTACTGCCACATCGGCATAGCGGTGGACACCGACGCCGGCCTGCTCGTGCCGGTGCTGCGTGACGCGGACAGGAAGTCGCTGCTCGAAATCGCCAAGGAACTGACCGCCATTGCCGAAAAGGCGCGCGACCGGAAGCTCGGCCCGGACGACATGAAGGGAGGTTCCTTCACCATCTCGAACCAGGGCGCCATCGGTGGCGGTCACTTCACGCCGATCATCAACAAGCCGGAGGTGGCCATCCTGGGCATCGGTAAGACCGCGCTGAAGCCGGTCGTGCTGCCTGACGGCAGGATCGAGGCGCGCCCCCTGATGCCGCTCACCGTCAGCTATGATCACCGCGTGATCGACGGAGGCGCGGCGGCCCGGTTCACGGTCGATCTCGTGAAAGAACTGCAGGAGTTCGCCGAGGAGACCGTGCGGATCTGAGGAACGGAGTGGTGGAGTGAAGGAGTTGTGGAGCAATGGAAGGTTCGTTCCGAAACAAAAATCGTGGCTATCAGCAGTTACGCGTGTGGCAGGACGCGATTGAGTTCTATGTGCAGAACACGCGCACGTGTCGGGATTGGCCGTTTGAGCTGAAGAAGCTCGCTTCACAGCAGCTTGCCTCGGCCGACTCAGTCCACCGTAACATCGCCGAAGGCTATGCCCGACGAGGGCTCAAGGAATACCTCCAACACCTCTACATTGCGCTCGGTTCACTCGCGGAATCCGTGTCCGGGCTGATTGCTTACCGTCAGGCTGAACAGGTGCCCGAAGCCGATTTCAACAGTTTGAACGTGCTCGCTTACAAACTGGAGAACGGTTTGCTCAAACTCGTGGAAAGCCTTGAACTCAAACAGCGGGACGGCACTTGGACTGACAGCCTGATTCTCAAAGACAGCAACGACGCCTACGAGGGCGCCGCGCCACCACTGCCTACCGAAGGCATCCACTACTCCAAAACTCCCTGACTCCACTCCCCTTTCCATGGACCCCATTCAAACCGACCTCGTTGTCATTGGCGCCGGCCCCGGAGGCTACGCCGCCGCATTCTACGCTGCCGACCTCGGCAAGAAGGTGATCCTCGTCGAACGCGACCCACGACTCGGGGGCGTGTGCATGAACCGTGGCTGCATCCCCTCGAAGGCGCTGCTCAACGCCTCCCACGCCATCCACACCGCCAAGGAATCCGCCAAACGCGGCATCAGCTTTGGGGAGCCGAAGATTGACCTCGATCAGATGCGCGCGTGGAAGGACTCGATCCTGGAGAAGCTCGGCGGCGGCATCGCCAGCCTGGCGAAGATGCGCGGCGTGACCGTCGTTCACGGACGCGGCCACTTCGAGGATTCGAACACGTTGCGCGTGGAAGTTCACGGCGAAGGAAACCAGTTCATCCGGTTTGAAAAGGCCATCGTCGCCGTGGGTTCCAAGCCGGCCCTGCCGCGGGCCTTCGACCTCGGCAACCCGCTGGTGATGACCTCCACCGAGGCGCTGGAAATCGCTGACATTCCCGACACCCTGTTGGTCATCGGCGGCGGCTACATCGGCATGGAGTTGGGCACCGTTTACGCCTCGCTCGGCTCGAAGGTGACGGTCATCGAGGCGCTCGACACCATCCTCGCGGGGGCGGACCCCGACCTGGCTCGCCCGGTGGCGCTCTACGCCAAAAAGGCATTCAAGGAGGTCCGGCTCAAATCCAAGGTCGTGGAGATGAAGACGGTCGGAAAGCAGATCAAGGTCGTCAGCGAATTCGAAGGGAAGAAGCTGGAGGAACTTTACGACCGCGTGCTCGTGTCCGTCGGCCGCGCGCCGAACGGCGGTGATCTCGGTCTGGAGAACACCAAGGTGGAGCGTGACGAAAAGGGCTTCATCAAGGTGGACGAACGGATGCAGACCACCGATCCGAATATCTTCGCCATCGGCGACATCGCGGGCGGAATCCTGCTCGCACACAAGGCCAGCAAGGAAGCCCGTATCGCCGTGGACAACTTGGCCGGTGACGGCGGCGCGGTGAACCGCGACTACGCATTGCCCGCGGTCGTCTTCACCGATCCAGAAGTCGCTTGGGTCGGCCTCACCGAGCAGGAGGCCAAGGCCAAGAACATCGCCGTCGAGATCGCGAAGTTCCCCTGGGGCGCCTCCGGCCGCGCGCTGACCTACGACCGCGTGGATGGACTCACCAAGCTCATCCTCGAACCCGGCACGCACCGTATTCTGGGTGTCGGACTCGTCGGCCATGGGGCCGGGGAGTTGATCGGCGAAGGCACCGTTTTGGTGGAAATGCAGGCCACGGCCGAAGATTTGGCCGCCATCGTCCACCCGCACCCGACGTTGTCGGAGACGATCTTGGAATCCGCCGAAGTCTTCTTCGGCCACGCGACGCACGTCTTCAGCAAGAAGAAGGCGGCGCATTGACGTTCCGAGCGCGAGGTTGACACGCCCACTCGTTTTCCCGAACTGTCCCGCCCCGTGACGAACGTCCCGCATGCAGTTGGCCCGGTAGCGCTGAAACGCGCAGCCGTGCTCGCTGCTGTTTGGCCGATGGCCATTTGGGCCATGCGCAAAGCCATCCCGGCGGGACCTTGTTGAACCAGAAACCAAAACACTGCTTCGAGAAACCCGCCGCTGATGCCGGCGGGTTTTTTGTTTCCGCCAATCAGCCCGGGACTCGGTTCCCACCAATGAACAGCACCGCACCCGGAGGCACGACGATACCGCCCAGAACCATGGTTCTGCTGGCCTTTGCCGCCGTGTATCTGATCTGGGGTTCGACCTACCTCGCCATCCGCATCGGCGTCGAGACGCTGCCGCCGTTCCTGCTCGGCGGCGTGCGCTTCACCATCGCTGGGGCGATCCTCCTGCTGTTCCTCAAGCTGCGCGGCGTTCCGTGGCCGAGTGTGGCCCAGGCCCGCAATTCGGTCGTTGCCGGCACCGTCATGCTGCTCGGTGGCAATGGCCTCGTGGTCTGGGCGGAGCAACACGTCACGTCCAGCTTTGCGGCCCTGTTCATCGCGTCGGCGCCGGTGTGGTTCGCGGTCATCGACTGGGCGCGTCCCGGCGGCAACCGGCCGGCGTGGCATGTGTGGGTGGGCATCAGTCTCGGTCTGACCGGCGTCGCCCTGCTGGTCCTGCGACGCGACGCTGGCGTGGGGCAAATCCACCTCGGCGGCGCGCTGGCCCTGACGCTGGCGACCATGAGTTGGGCTTCGGGTTCCATGCTGGCCAAGCACACCGACAAGCCGGCTTCACCCTGGATGGGCGCCGGTCTCCAGATGCTGGGCGGCGGGGTGGTGATGTGCGGGGTCGCGGCCGGCTTGGGCGAGTTTGGACGCTTCAACTGGGAAGCGGTCTCCGCACGTTCCTTGGCGGCGTTTGCCTACCTGATCGTGTTCGGCTCTTGGATCGGCTTCAGCGCCTATGTGTGGCTGCTCGGAGTCAGCACGCCGGCGAAGGTTTCGACTTACGCTTACGTGAATCCGGTGATCGCGGTCTTCCTCGGCTGGGCGTTGCTCGGCGAACGGGTCACACCGCCCATGTTTCTGGCCGCGATGGTCATCGTGGGCGCGGTGGTCATCCTCACTTGGCCTCGGCCCACGGCCCGCGCATGAACCGTTCATCGCATGACCATCATGGTAGCCGCGAAATCCGGCCGGTCTGCCGGCTTCCCAAGCTTCCCCATCACCCTTAGCCTGACTCCCATGTTGCTCGTCATCGACAACTACGACTCGTTCACCTTCAACCTTGTCCAGTATCTGGGCGAAATGGGCGTGGACATGCAGGTCCATCGCAACGACCAGATCACCGTCGAGCAAGCCCTGGCCCTGAAGCCGGAGCGCGTGCTGATCTCGCCGGGTCCCTGTTCGCCGCGCGAAGCCGGTCTGTCCAACGAGCTGATCCGGGCGTTCGCCGAACGGCGCACTCCGATTCTTGGCGTCTGTCTCGGGCACCAGTGCATCGCGCACACTTTTGGGGCAACGGTGGTGGTCAACTACCGGATGATGCACGGCAAGACCTCGCCCATCTTCCATAACGGCAAGGATCTCTTTGCCGGCATGGCCAATCCCTTCAACGCGACCCGCTACCATTCGTTGGTGGCGAAAAAGGACACGGTGCCGCCTGAACTCGAAGTCACCGCTTGGACGGCCGAGGACGAAATCATGGGCCTCAAACACCGCACGCAGCCGATCTGGGGCGTGCAGTTTCATCCGGAGAGCATCCTCACCGAGAGCGGCCGGACCATCTTGTCCAATTTCCTGAAACTGAACTGAACGCGAACCGTTCAAACCTGTAGTCACCCGTGAACCCCTCCCCCTCCGCCGGCGAACGAACCTACAGCGGCCTGGCCGCTGCCGGTGGGGTGGTGCATGCCAAAATCCTCCTGCTGGGCAATGGCCATGCCGACCTTCCGGAACGCGAACTGGACGAAGCCGAGGTGGCGGGTGAATTGGAACGCTTCCGGGGCGCCCTGCTGAAGACCCGGCAGGAGCTCCAGGCCATCCAGCGCCAAGTCTCTTCGGCGATGGGGGCCAAGGAAGCCGACATCTTCGACGCCCACCTGCTCGTCCTCGAGGACCCCACGCTGCTCGACGAGGTCACAAAGGGCATTACCGGAAGCCGCCGCAACGCCGAGGCGGCCTTTCACGAGGTCGCCTACAGATATGCCGCCGCGCTCGCAGCCATCGATGACGACTATCTCCGGGAGCGCGCGGCCGATGTTCGGGACGTGGAACAGCGGGTTCTGAACCACCTGTTGGGCGTTGCCTCGGCGTCCGACCTCAGCCGCCTGCCGGAGCCGGTCATCGTGGTGGCGCCGGACCTTTCACCGAGCACCACGGCGGTCCTGGACCGCACCAAGGTGCTGGGTTTTGCGACGGACGGCGGGGGCAGGACCAGTCACACGGCCATCATGGCGCGGAAGCTCAAGATTCCCGCCGTGGTCGGCCTCGGCGAGGTGACCCGCCATGTCCGCTCGGGCGAATACGCCCTGATCGACGGGCACAGCGGGTTGCTGATCGTCAACCCGACCGACGCGACGCTTTTCCAATACGGTCAGATCCGGGAGCGCCGGGCTGCCTTCGAACAGCGCCTCCGCGACCTGCGCGACCAGCCGGCCGTCACGTTTGACGGCACCAAGCTGATCCTCGCCGCCAACATCGACGATCCTGCCGATTCGGCGGCGGTGAAGGAGGCCGGGGCCGAAGGGGTTGGACTGTTCCGCACCGAGTTTCTGTTCCTGAAGTCCACAACCGCGCCCGACGAAGAAGCCCAGTTCCACGCGTATCGCGAGGCGGCGGCGGCGCTTGCTCCGGCGCCGGTGGTCATTCGCACCCTGGACCTGGGGGGCGACAAGCTGCCCGGCGCGGGAGCCCATCGGGAGGAGAATCCGTTTCTCGGCTGGCGGGCGATCCGCATCAGCCTTGACCAACCGGAAGCATTCAAGCGGCAGCTCCGGGCGATCCTCCGGGCGAGTGCGCACGGCAACGTGAAGCTGATGTATCCGATGATCTCTTCGCTCGATGAACTGATCGCGGCCAACCAGCTCCTTGACGAATGCCGCGGCGACCTACGCGCAGCTGGCATCGCCTACGACGGGCAGATGGAAGTCGGCATGATGATCGAGGTGCCGTCGGCGGCCCTGATCGCACCGCTGCTGGCGCCGCACGTGAACTTCTTCAGCTTCGGAACGAATGACCTCACGCAATATACGCTGGCAGTGGATCGCATGAACGAGCGGGTGGCCCACCTGCATCAGGTCACGCACCCCGGCGTCCTTCGGTTGATGCAGATGACGATCGAAGCGGCCCGGGAGCAGGGCTGCTGGGTGGGTGTCTGCGGCGAAGCGGCCGGTGACCCGGCCGTCATCCCGCTGTTCGTCGGGCTAGGAGTGCAGGAACTGAGCGCCACGCCGGCCGTGGTGCCCGCCGCGAAATTCCTGCTCCGCCGCCTCAAGGTGGACGAGGCCAGGGCCATGACCGAGCAGGCCCTCCGACTGGGCACATCCACGGCGGTTTACGCCCGGTCGCTGGCCCTGGCGAAGCAGGTCGCGCCGGAACTTTTTCCGGGCTGAGCCACTCTGGGTGGCCGCGCCAATCCGCGGGTGGCGCGAAATCCGGCTTGGTCCGTTACTGATCGAGGGACTGGAAAGTCCGCCCTTCCGAAGTTGCCGCGATTTGCTCCAACGGTTCGCCGGCGCACAGGGGGCCGTTGCAATGTCGCATCACGACTTCCGCCTCGCTGACCTCCACCTCGGTGTAACTCACCGTCGCCGCGTCGTCGCGGTGCATGCACGTGGAGAAGGGGCCGCACTCCGGTTCATGCGATCCGTGAAGCTGCCGCAGCCACTCCGTAGAGCCGACGCCCGGTTCCAACAGTTGGCGTTGGTAGACCGCCGAGCGGATGCGCTGGGCGGCGGGTTCGTCGACACCGGACGAAAGCCATTGGCCGGCGGACCACGGATGGTGCGAGACCGCCAGTTCGCGCACGTCCCAGCGCCATTCGGCAACCCGCTGTTCCGCCTCAAAGAAACCGACGAGGCGAAACGGGTTCATTCGCGGCAAGGGCAGGGCCGCCACCTGGGCTTCCGCTTCGGAGCCGGCGACACAGGCGCGCACGGCCAGCACCACCTCTCCGCGCGAAACGGTGGGCCGCGGTGCCCGCGCGGCGATCGCATACCAGTTGACCAACGTGAAGCAGACGCCGCGGTCATTGACTGAAATCCACGTTCCGGCGGCCGGTTCCCGCGGATGCACGACGGTCCGTTCCCCGAGGAGGACCGGGGCCGGAGGCAGACCGGCGACCCGGGACCGCTGTTCATCGCGGTTCATCCCCAGCACGAAGCCGCGGCGGCGGGGCCAGAAGGTGACGGAACACATGGCGGCGGCAGGATTGGCGGAGGGCGAATCGCGGTCGAGCGATCAGTCGGCGGGCGGATAGGTGGCGAACTGCCGGCTCGCGTCGCGCCAGATGCGCAGGAGTTCCCGCCACGGCGTGGGCACGGCGCCCAAGGACCGGTTGGCGGCGCCGATGGCGAAGACGAGTTCCCACTGGTGGAAGAGGGTGCGATAGGCGGAGCGCAGGGAATTGCGCGCATCGTAAATGCTAGTGGCTTCGGCGCCGGCACCATTGAGTTCCAGGATCTGGAAGTTGCGTCCCGCTCGCAGGTCGTCCTCCGAACTGAAGCGCACGTCGTAGCGGCCGATGAAAAAGCCGGGCAAGCGTCGGGAAACCTCGTCGATCCGAGTCTCCAGTTCCGGGGAATTCAGCCGGGCGCCGTCGCGGAAGATGCAGCCTTGGGCGTGGTTGCCGGCTTCGACCAGCCGCAAAGTGGCGCCGCCAGGAAGAATTTCTTGGCGGCGCGATGCGAAGCGGGCGAGGTAGCGGTCCGCCACGAACCGGGCGCGCTCGTCGCGCCAGATGAGCTCTTCGACGGAATGGACACCGTCACCAGTGAGGACCGGGAAGATCTTCTCCGTGAGCGCGAAGATCCGGCCACGGTCCTCGTGGGGAAAGCGGTAGTAGAAGATGCCCACCTCGAACGGTCCAGGCACATACCGCTGCACCACAAGGGGCTCGAAACAGTCGCGCAGGTAATCGGTCGCGTCGGCCTCCGAGCGGATCAACTTCACGCCCAGCCCGCGTTGCCCAAGATCGGGTTTGAGCACGAAGGGATAGGCGATCGCGTGGCTCGCCGCCAAGTGCCGCAGTTTCGACCTGCGGTCACCGCTTTCCGCCGTCAAGAGCCAGGCTTCCGCCGTGAATTCGGGGCTGGTCCGCGAAAGTTCCCGCAAGGTTTCAAACTTGGATTCCCCGACCAGTCCGCCCGTGGTGATGCCGGGATTGGCCATTGTCGGAACCGTGAAGCCGCGATGGCGGAGGGCGAGCTGCAGATAACGGAGGGCGACCGGGAGGTAGAAAACCGTGGCGGGCCAGAACTCCCAGCGCCGCCATCGTCCAAGAGCGGTCCGCAAGCGCTGGCGTCCGTCGCGCGAAAGCCAGCGCGGAAGGCAGCGCAGCAGGCCCAAGCCGACGGCCAGCGCGACCAGCAGCCACCAGGCGCTGCGGTTCCAGCGTTGCAATGCCTCGGCGAGCGCGGTCCCGAATACCCGGGCAAGGCCGAAGATCCCGAGCGTCCAGACCGTCACCGCCAACCCGGTGATCAGGGCGAAACGACCCAGCGGCAGGCGGAGGAAACCGGCGGCGAGATAGGTGGGCAGGCGGGTGCCCGGAATCAACCGGCTGGTGACCAGCAGCCAGACGCCCTGTTGCGCAAACCAGGCTTCACTGCGGGCCACGGCTTCGGCGGACACGAACCGTTGAACCCAGGCCAGCCTGAGCGCCCGGCGCCCCCAGCCACGGGCCGCGAGGTAAAGCAGCAGGTCGCCAATCCAGATGCCGAGAAAACAGCCGAGGAAACCCGCCGTCCACGACAGCTTGCCGGCCCCGGCGAGCACGGCGGCGGTCACGGTCGGCACGTCTTCCTGCACGAACGTCGCAAACCCGAGCGTGGTGGCCTGTGTCACCGGCATCCATTCGGTGAAGGCCAGCGGCAGCCAACGGGAAAGTTCCTGGGTCATGTGTCGGTCCAATTCAGTGCGAGGCCCCGGCCTTCTGATGAGCGACCGTGGACGGCGCGACGCCGAAGTGCGGCGGCAGCTCCGCGTTCATCACCCGCGCCATGACCGAGATGAGTGCGTAGTGATGGATGCCATGAGCGATGGCATAGACAAGCTCGCGGCCAAGGCTGGACTGCGCCACCGGTGAGTTACCGTGGTCGTAGCTGACTTCGCAGCGTGCCGAGACCGACATGGCAAGCGTGGCGGGATTAAGCTGCTCCAGGGTCGTCCGCATCCGCCGCGTGAGACCGAGCGCAAACTCGGGGTCGCGTTCGATGCGTGGGTCGCGTTCGCGGTGATCATAGTCCACGATGTCGGAGTTCAGGCCACGCAGCAGGCTGGTGAAGTGGTCTAGGCAATGCCGGTAATGGCCGCCGATGGAACCGTTGAACGCAACGGGAACCTTCTGGGTGTAAGCCTCGGCGGACAACGTGGCCAGGAGGTCTTCGCCCTGACGCAGGATGTCCATCGCGGCGGCGAGTATGCGGCGAAAGTTTGGATTCTCCGTGACGTGCGCAGGCCGGGCCGACTCCGGGAAGAAGACGGGGAGTCGGTCGAAGGCGCGGTTTCCAAAAAATTCGGGAGCGATGGCGGTCGTCATGGCGTGAAGGAAATGGATGCGGTCGGCACGCGGTTGGGTCGGACAGTGTTGAGATTCCTTACGAAAATGATTCGGCCCGGCTAACCGGGGTGATTGCCACTGAAGGAGCCGGTTCAGACGCGGCATTCCCCGGCCAACACTGCGCCGACGTAAGGCAACTGAAACCGCCGCAGCCAGACGACCAGCGCGGCGGCGACGAAGACAGTGACGGCCAGTCCGAAGAGGAGTCCGCCGTCGTCCTTCACCACGAGACCGAGTTTGGTCAGATGGCCAAGAATCGCGCCGGCCATCAGCCCCATCGCGAACAGCCCGCCGAAGACCGCGAGTCGCGGAGTGAGCAGCAGCACGACAGCGACCAGTTCCAGCAGGCCGGTGGCGACGCGCCCCCATGGCTCGACGCCGAGCGTGGTGAAGATGAACTTCGATTCCTCCGCGCCGCTGAACTTGAAGAACAGCGTCTGCGCCAGAATCACGGCGGCGACGATTTGGAAGAGCCAGGACACGGCGCGATGCAGTTTGCAGGTCTTCATGGGCTACTTGGCGTCAGTGGCGGGTTTGGCGGTTCCGTCGCCGGCCTTCTTCAGCTCGGCGAGCTTGGCCGCAAGCTGCTCGAAACCGAAGCGGTCGGTGTTGTCCTTGCCAACGTAACGGAAGACCTCCTTGCCTGCCGGGTCGAGCAACACCAGCGCGGGGAAATGCACCACCTCGCCGTGAAAGTGGTAGCCATCGGGAATCTTGAACGCTTTCGCCAACGACGCGTCCGCGTCGCGGTAGATGGTGAGTTGCTTGACCGTCTCGTCGCCGAGCTGCGCGCTCCAGCCCTTGATGTCCTCCGCGCTGTCCGGCTTGAGGAAAACCTGCACGAGGTCGGGCTGCGACGCGGCCTTCTTCGCGTAGTCGCGGGTGTGACGCAGGCAGATGGGACACTCCGTCTTCAGGAGGAAATGGAGCGCGACGAATTTTCCCTTCGCGTCGGCGAGGCGGAACTTGGTCCCGTCCGAGGGCGCCTCGACGGTGAAGTCAGCGGGCGGCGCGGCGAGCGCGAGCGTTGCGGTGAGCAGGCCCGCCGCGACCAGGCGGCGGGCGATGATGATGAGTTTCGTCATGTGAAGGTGGATTGGGGCCGGGAGATTCAGGCGGCGACGCAGGCGTCCATCGGAAGCCAGGCATCATGAATGGCATGTTCAAGGCGGGCGCGACGACGGCTCAGATTGGGCAACCGAAGGAGCTGACGGCAGTGTTCCGAGGATTTCGTCGCGGCGGGCGTCTCGGCGGCGAGCCAGCTTTGCAGCGAGTGCGCAAGCTGGCTTGAGCCGGAACCGTGCTTCACCAGGTCGTCGGGCCGGCACAGCGCAAAGCCGCCGCCGTAGGCCGCGCCGTTGAGGATGCAGGCGTCGGTGCCGCAGTCGCGAAGCTGCCGCCACGCCTTGTCAAACGCGTCTTCACGCGTGCCGGCCAGCTCGTATTTCCAGCCGACGATACGGGCGTGCGGAAACCAGCCGCGCAGTTGCGGCAGAACTTTCGCGGCTGGTTCGAGTTCGAGCAGTAGGCGTCCGTCGCGCGTGGCGATTTTGGCGGAGCGCACATCGTCACCGGTGGCGTTGGTCACGCGGGCGATGCGGTAGTCGCAGAGCGCGGCGGCGTGGAAGACGGCGTCCACCCGGCGCAGGCGGCTGATGCGCTCCAGTCTGTCGGCGAGGTCGTCGTTCGTGGTGAACGTCTCGACTTCGTGCGTTTGTAGCGGACCGGCAAAAGTCGCGCCCTCGCCACGCAAGCAGTGGACTTCCCAGCCGGCGGCGACAAAGGCGTTGGCGAGCTGCACACCAAGCCGGCCGGTGGACATGTTCGTGAGGCGGCGCGCGCCATCAAGCGGTTCCCAGGCGGGGCCAAAAGTGAGGAGGAGACGCATACGGCAGGTGCGTCGCGGCTGCTGCCTTGGCCTTACAGAAATTCGCCAAGCGACGCGGACTGGTGTAAGGACCCCCTTTGCCGACCGACCTTCCGTCCATGAACAAGACCGCTTCGCTCCTGCTGCTGACCTCGTTCGCCACGCCCCTGCTGGCGGCCGAGGAAACCGCCCTCGCTCTCCGCAGCGGCCCGCGGCAGACGGCGCTGGTCGAACTGTTCACGAGCGAGGGCTGTAGCAGTTGTCCGCCGGCGGAGAAGTGGCTGGGCGGCTTTGCTGACAAGCCGGAGCCGTGGCGCGACTTCGTGCCGGTCGTCTGGCATGTGGATTACTGGGATGGCCTCGGCTGGCCCGACCGCTTCGCGTCCAAGGCAAACACACAGCGGCAGGAGCACTACTCCGTCGTGTGGCACAGCCTGAGCATCTACACGCCGGGCTTCGTGCTGAACGGCGCGGAATGGCGCGGGTGGAACCGCACGGTGGACTTCGCCAAAGCGGCGAAGGCCGACGCCGGTGTCCTTGAAGTGAAAGGCTCCGGCACAAACCAGTTCACCGTGACGTTCAGTCCGTCGTCAGGCAGCGGCGGTGAATTCGATGCGACAGTGGTCTGGCTTGGCAGCAACCTCGTCAGCGATGTCCGTCGCGGCGAAAACGCCGGTCGCAAGCTGAGGCACAACTTCGTCGTGTTGCGGACAGTCGTCACGAGGTTGAAGAACAACGGTCGTGAGTTTGCCGCCACGGTCTCACTGCCTCGTCCCGACGAACGTGATTCGGAGCGGCTGGCCTTGGCCGCGTGGGTTTCGCCACATGGCGAACAAGCCCCGGTGCAGGCCGTGGGTGGTTGGGCCGGGAAATAGCCTCCGCCGCGCCCCCCGTCAGCCGACCCGCTCACACCGCAGCCGCGCCTTTAGCCGCTCCTTCGCTTCGGCGGCGAGGCGCGCGCTATGACCGCGCTCGGGGATCCGCTCGCCGAGCTGGCCGGCCGCCTCGTGCAGCACATCGAGCTGGCGGAGATAACGTTCGCAGGCGTCGCAGATCTTCAGATGCACACGGATGCGCAGGCGCGTCCACGGACCAAGGGGCTGTTCGTTGCCGCGCGAGGCGAGGCGGGCGAATTGGCGGCAGGGCGGCGTGAGCGCGGCGAGCACGAGAACCCAGCGCCAGCGCAGCCATTTCAGGAGCGGCTTCATGCCTCGCCCTCCTCGCGGTCGGTTCCGAACCAGTTCGTCTCCAGACATTGGCGCAAGGCGAGCCGGGCGCGGTGGAGCATGACCCAGAGGTTGTTCGGCGAGATGTTCAAGGTCGCGCAGATCTCCTCGCTCGGCATGTCGTCCACCTCGCGCAGCAGGAACACGCGGGCGACGCGCTCGGGCAGCTTGCTGGAGCAGTGTTGGAACACGCGCCAGAACTCCTCGCGGTCGAGCGCCGCACCGGCTTCGTCCCATTCGCTCGGCGCGCTGGCGTTGTTCCAGTGGTCGGGGAACGCCTGGTTCTCGAAGGTCTTGTCCTCCTCGTCGGCGTAGAACTCCAGGTCCGTGAAGTTGGTCTCGCGGCCGGCCTTGCGGAAGTGGTCGAGCAGCTTGTTCTTGAGGATGCCGGTGAGCCAGGTGCGCTCACAGGAGCGGCCTTGGTAACGGTCGGCGCCGCGGAGCGCGGCCAGCAGGGCGTCCTGCACGAAATCCTCGGCGCGGCCGGGGTCGCGCAACCGCGAGAGCGCGTAGTGGAAAAGGTAGTCGCCGTGCTCGTCCACCCAGCGTTCCGGGTCGAGATTGTGCGTGGAGTCCATGCGGGGCGGGTTCGCCGCTGCGGAAGTGTCCGC
Source organism: Verrucomicrobiota bacterium (assembly GCA_043755815.1). GTDB lineage: Bacteria > Verrucomicrobiota > Verrucomicrobiia > Limisphaerales > UBA9464 > CAIWAH01. The sequence goes on along the minus strand of JAYUSF010000101.1, from coordinate 2,300 downwards.
CGCGGGCGGGGAGTTGTCAGCAGTGATGGTTGTGACCGGGCTCATGCGGATGGCTGGTGGATGTGGAATCACAGGCCCCTGCGGGCTCGGACGAAAGCTTTCCGCGCAGGGACTGTTTCAAACGGCTGCGTCCGGAATCGGAAAGGCACCGCACCGGCACGGCGACGGGTTCACGGGCGATGACGCGCAGCCAGCGAAGCTGCCTCCGATAACGGCGACAGAATCGGCAGAAGACCAGATGCAGGCCGACGCCGAGCCGCTGAAAGAAGGGCAGCGGCGCGTCGAGCGCGCGGGACGTGTGCCGACTCATCTCCCGGCAGGTGGGCAGGAGCGTGGCTCGCAGCGCGGCGAGCGGTCCTCTCGCTCGGATTTTTTCTGGTGTCATTCATCGGGAGGCAGCCGGCGACAAGCCCGATGCCTCCGACACTGGGTCGGGACAGCGTGGAAATCCTTACACGGCGTGGCCAGGAATCTTCCGACCGACATGCAGAAGGGTTTCTCCGCCGATTTCACGCCAGCAGTTGTAAGGAATCCTCCCTCCTCCCGACCCAGCCTTCGAACAAAACAATTTCAACCAGCCACGAACATGACCACCGAGATGATGATTCCCACGTTGCCGCCGTCCCGCAGGACGATGAACGGCACGCCTGCCCCGCTCTCCGACGAGATGCACGACCTGATGAACGGCCACCTTCGCGAGGAGGGCTTGCCCGAGGCCGTGATGCCGGCTTGTCCTGTCAACCAAGTGCTCAAGGGTCAGAAGGCGCTTGTGACCGGCGCGAACTCCGGCATCGGCAAAGCCGTCGCCCTTTCGCTCGCCTATGCCGGCGCGGATGTCGTCGTGAACTATGTCTCGCGACCCGAGGCCGCCGAGGAAGTCGTCGAACACATCACCAGCCACGGCGGCAACGCCTTCGCCTACCGCGCCAACGTCGCCAAGAAGGACGACGTGCAGGCGATGTTCAAGAAGATGATTCAGGAATTCGGCACGATTGACATCCTCGTCAACAACGCCGGCCTCCAAAAGGACGCGCCGATTGACCAGATGACGTTGGCCGACTGGCAGTTCGTCCTCGACGTGGATCTCACCGGACAATTCCTCTGTTCGCGCGAAGCCATCCGCGAGTTCAAGCGACGCGGCATCCGTAAGGAGGTCAGTTGCGCCGCCGGCAAAATCATTTGCATGAGCAGCGTCCACGAGGTCATCCCGTGGGCTGGCCATGTGAATTACGCCGCGAGCAAGGGCGGCGTGATGTTGATGATGAAGAGCATCGCGCAGGAAGTCGCGCCCCACCGCATCCGCGTGAACTCGGTTTGCCCTGGCGCGGTTCGCACGCCCATAAACATGGAAGCCTGGGGCACGCCTGAGGCCTATCGCGAGCTGATGAGGCTGATTCCCTACAAGCGCATCGGTGAGCCGGACGACATCGGCCGTGCCGCCGTGTGGCTGGCGAGCGACGATTCGGACTACATCCACGGTGCGAGCATCTTCGTGGACGGCGGCATGACGCTGTATCCGGGTTTCGAGACGGGAGGCTGAAGCGAAGTGCGGAGTGTGAATGTCGAAGGACGAACTAAGACCGACTCAATCTGTTGCCCAGTGCCGCTCTCAAAATGAACAATTCCACCGCCGAATCCCTCCGCCTCGCCGCCGCCAACACCGGCACCGAACCGTGGCGTCTCTGGGGACCGTATCTCTCCGAGCGCCAGTGGGGCACGGTCCGCGAGGACTATTCGCCGCACGGCAACGCCTGGGCGCATCTCCCGCACGACCACGCGCGCAGTCGGGCGTATCGCTGGGGCGAAGACGGTCTCGCCGGCATCAGCGACGAGCAGTCGCGTCTGTGCCTCTCAGTCGCGTTGTGGAACGGAAAGGACCCGATTCTGAAAGAGCGCCTCTTCGGCCTCACCAACTCCGAGGGCAATCACGGCGAGGATGCGAAGGATCTTTACTACTACCTCGACGCCACGCCGACGCATTCGTGGCTGAAGATGCTCTACAAGTATCCGCAGCGGGAGTTTCCCTACGCGTGGCTCGTCGAGGAAAACGCGCGGCGCAAAGGCGACAACCGTCAGCCCGAGTTTGAACTGCTCGACACCGGCATCTTCGATGATGACCGCTACTGGGACGTGGTCGTCGAATACGCGAAGGCCGGTCCGGACGACCTGCTGATGAAGGTCACGGTCCACAACCGTGGGCCGGAGGACGCGACGATTCACGTCCTCCCGCAGCTTTTGTTTCGCAACACATGGGCGTGGAAGGATGGGACGCCGAAGCCGCAACTGTCGGCCCATGATGG
>JAYUSF010000100.1:0-6501 GCA_043755815.1 Verrucomicrobiota bacterium | reverse complement strand
TCGCTCCGCTCGCCCTCCTCCAAGACGTGGGGCGGACACACCGGATTCCTGTTTTGCTAACTACACCACCTGTCCTGTTTTGCTCGCCCCGCGACAGCCGAAGGCGTTGAGCCCACCTATGCGGGCCGTTTCCGGGGGCCGTTCAAGAAACGACCAAGCCATGTGTAACGGACGAGGAAGTGGTAGCTCAGCAGCAGGACGGCGGTGAGCACCACCGAGAAGAGCGGCAGCTTGATCCAGACCGGCATCGCCCACTGGCTGATGATCGCCTGGCCCGCGATGCACAGGGGCAGATGCGCCAGGTAGAGCCAGTAAGCCGAGTCCGACAGATAACGGATCGTGTGGTTCTCCCGGGTCAGCAGGGCGCGGAACAGGCCGATGCATGCGAAGGACATGGCCCACGCGAAGAGCGACTGGAAGAACACCGAAGCCGGCCGGTGGAACTTCGCCGGCAGCAAAGCATCGCGGAAACCGAAGGTGCCGGTGGCGAACTCCAGCGCGAGCGGAAAGATGACCAGCAGCGTGACGGGCAGCAGCCAGCGCCACGAGCCGCCCAAGCGCCCATCCCGGTCGTCGCAGTCGTAGTAGAGCGCGCCGAAGAAGAAGAAGAGCGCGTAGTAGAACAGCACGTGGGGCATGGGGATAACGCCCATCACGGTGTCCGGCCCGATCCCGGGGTATTCACCCATAATGGCGGTCGGTGCGAGGGTCAGGGGCACGAGCCAGAGCAGATTCGCCGGCGAAAGCACCAGCCAGTGCCCGCGGATGCGCCAGCCGAACCGTTCGGCGAGCAGCGCGTAAACCGAGAACAGGGCCACGAGCCAGACGAGGAACCACAGGAACCAGACGAGGATGAACACCGGGGTCTCCGTCAGCCACTTGTAGGCCGAAGCGAGCGCGCCCGGACCCGAACCCGGCTGTCCGGCGGCCGGTGCCGTTTCCTTGGCACCGGCGGCACGGAGCTGGCTGACGACTCCTTCCCGGCCCTGTTCCACCTTCTGTTTTTCGGCCGGGATGTTCAGCGCGCCCGCGATGTATTCGACCGAGGTGTAGGGTTGGGCCGCGCTTTTCAGAGGCACCTCGCCTCCGTAGTTCGCCGCGTTGACGTCGGCGCCTTTCCGGATGAGCAGCTCAACGACCTCGGCCTGTCCCATGAACGCCGCGGCGTGCAGGGCCGTGCCACCGTCGCGGTTGCGGTCGCCCACCCCGGCTCCCGCCGCCAGCAGGGTGGAGACGGCTTCCCGTTGGCCCACCAGCGCCGCCCATGTCAGCGGGGTGATGCCGTAGGCGGGGTGCAGGTTGGTGAGGGTGCCCGGCGCCCGGAGTTGGGCGTTCAGCGCAGCGGAGTCGCCGAGCTTGATGGCGTTCCAGACGCTCGCGTCGGCGCTCTCGACCGTGGGGTTCTTCTGCCGGTTGGCCACGTTCCGTTGGAAGGCAAAATTGCTCGCCCACAGCATCGCCGGCACAATCGTGATCAGGCCGAGCAGGCAGGGAAACAGCACGCGCCGGCAGCGGTGCCAGAGCAGCGCCTTGAGGCCCTTCTGCCGCCAGAGCATGGCCGTGAAGAACCCGCTCACGAGCATGAAGAGCTGCATCCGGAAGCCATGCACCCACGCCTGGAAGACGAAGGGCCACTTGGCCTGGGCGACATCCTGGACCATCCACGGGAAGTCCGCCGAAAAAGAAAGGGCGGCGTGATAGACGATGCCGATCAGCATGGCCGCGGCGCGCAGGGCGTCGAGGTCGTGCAGGCGTTGGTGCGAGGAGGCGGGTTGGCTCATGGTTGAGACGGAGGCGTCAGCTCGATGTGGTTGATCTCCAGCCCGGCGTCTTCCTTGACGGTCAGGGCATAGACGTCGGTCAGTTCCAGACCCTCGGGCGTGGCGGACAACTCCGGTTGGAGCGGCCGGAACTTCTCTAACGGGATCGCCACTTCCCAAGTGTTGCCGGCCGGGCCGAGGTCGGCGGCGGGAACGTCCACCTCGAACTTCCCGGCGAAGACGCCGCGGATCTTCTGCGCGCTGAAGCCGAAGCGGACGGTGTGGGAGCGCTCGGTCCGGCCGCGGAAGACCAACTTGGAATCCGCGTGCAGCAACACCGGATGTTCCGTGCTCTTCCAGGCCGCGAGAGCAGCGGCATAGAGCATCAGCGAGGAGCCATCTGACAAAGGCCAGAGCAGCGGTTCCGCGCCCAGTCTCGCCCGTTCTTTGCCGCTGGGCGGCAGCCACCGGCCAAGGATGACTTCGGGGACCTGCCAGAGGTCGCACGCCCAGTAGTTGATGGGCTCGGGCTGAGGTGTCATGGCCAAGGGCTCTTTCTGCCCCAACAAGATGCCAACCTGATGGCCCTGCGGGACTGTGAGCGAACTGCCGTCCATGTTTTTCCGGACGCGGGCTGAACCCTCGTTGATCCGCACCAACGTCTTGTCCGAGGCCGTCTGGACGTCGAACTGCGCGGCGTGCATCTCCGCCGTGACCGTGGGGGTGTCGATCGACACGGCCTTTGCCTCCCGTCCCGTCCCCGGCCGGCGCCAAAGGCTGCCCTGAAGCAGCTTGAACCTTGGCCGGCCACTTTCGGGCTCCAAGATCAGCAGGGTCGAGTGGCCGGCGATGGTGAGCGCGGAGCCGTCCTTCAGCCGCAGCTCGATCCACGCGCCGCACGAGGGCGTCTCCAAGGTGTCGCCGATGCCCAAGACCGTCCCGGCGGTGAGCGCGTTCTGGACCCGGCCATTCGCGCCGAAGAGCTGGCCCGAGCCGGTGACTTTGGACACCTGCACGAGCCCGGGCCGGCTGGTGGGGAGCAGGCGGAAGGCGAAACCGATCAGCAGCGCGAGCGCGGCGGCAGCGGCGAGCCTCCACTGCCAGGTGCGGAAATCGACGGCGATGACCTTGGCGGACGGACTCTTCTTCGGCTGCTTTGGAAAAGAGGCAGGCTGGGCCGATTGCTCGCGACAGGCCGCGGTCCGTTCGAGCTCCGCCACCATGACCGCCTGTTCCGCGACCTCCCGGAGGTAAGCCCTGGCCGAGGCGTCCACGCGCAACAACTGGGCAAACTCGGCCTGTTGCTCGGGCGAGAGGCGGCCATCGAGGTGGCGGAAGATCAGCTCGTGATTGAGTTGGTCGGGGTTCATGGCCGGGATCCTCGGGGAAGGTCGCCGGAGGCCAGCTTCCCTTCGATGCAACCCTTCAGGTCTTGGTGCAGGCGCGAGATGCGTTTGTAGATCGCGTTGAGGCCGACGCCCATCTGTTCCGCCACCTCCTCGCAACTGAGGCCGTCGTGGTAGCGCAGCTTGAGCAGACGGCGCGCGGTTTCAGGGGCCGCTGCGAGGCAGTCCTGCAACGCCTCGATCCGGGCGCCGGCGGGATGCGCGGCCTCGGACTGCCACTCGTGTTCCAACAGTTCGAGAAGCTCCGCATCGAGGCAGAGGGTTTCGCGCTGATGACGCCGCAGCCAGTCGATGCCTTCGCGCCGGGCCGTGATGAACGACCAGGACATCAGGGCCGCCTCGCTTTCAAAGTTCACGTCGCGGGTCATTGCCTTGACGGCGACGTTCTGGAAGATGTCCTCCGCCGCGTGGGTATCCCGCACGACCACCCACGCCGCGGCGGAAACCCGGGTCCGCCACTGCATCAGGGTTCGCAGAATGTCGGTTTCAGTGAGCATCAATTCCAGATGGAACGCGCGGTCCGGTGTTTTCCTGACAGGATTTTGAGAATCCACCCGTGCCGGAGCTATCCCGCATCATTCGCCGGTTTCGGGGCAAGCTTCCAGACCCGGAGCCACGGTGGGCGGCGCCGTCAGGCGAGACGGCAACCGCAACGGAGACGGGGAGGGTGCGGTTAGAAGCGGGCGGAAACGCCCGGGTCTAACCGCTTGGCAGGCGAGGCCCAAGGTCTAGGCTTGCCGCCCATGAATCGGACGAGGCTTCCGTGCTCGACGGGCCCCGGAATGGGCGGCGGAAAACCTCCGGTTTGTTTGGGCGACCCCTGAAAGCATCCATGCACCACCGTCTGGTCCTGAGTTTTGCGCTGACCGTGTTGGGCAGCATAACGGCGGCGGCCGTTGAGCCCCAGGCGACAGAATGGAATCAGTGGCTGGGCGGGCCCGGACGGACCCTCACCGCGGTTGGGCGGTTGGCTGAAGCTCAGCCGCCTACGGTGTCCGAGCGGTGGCGCCGCCCGTTGGGCAGTGGCTATGCCGGACTTTCGATCTGGAGCACCAACGCCATCACGGCGATGACGGACGGCAAGCAGGATGTCGCCCTCCTGCTGGACCCCGAAACCGGAGTTGAACGCTGGCGCGTGCCGCTCGGCCGGACGAAGAAGCGGGCGGAAGGCACGCCGCCTGGCCCCCTGTCTACGCCGGCAATCGATGCGGAGGCCGCCTACGTCCAAGCGCTGGACGGACGGTTTCTCTGCCTGGAGAACGCCTCCGGAAAGGTCCGCTGGGAGCTCAACTTGAAGCGGGCACTCAAGGCTTACGAGCCTGGCTACGGCTTCGCGAGTTCTCCCCTGTTGCTGGAGGATCTCGTGGTGCTGCTGCCAGCCGGTTCGACGGTGGCCTCGGTGACCGCCCTTGACCGGCGCACCGGCGAGGTTCGCTGGCAGACGCCTTTGGGCACGGCGACGGAATATGCCTCGGCCACCTGGGCGTCCCACGGTGACCGCTCGCAGATTGTCGCCGCGCTGGGGTCCAAGCTCGCCGGCTTGGCGATTTCCGATGGCCGTCCGTTGTGGCAGGTTGACGACATCGCCGGTGGACTCTGGACCCCTTCCGTTCTTGCCAACGGAAAAATGTTCTTTCCCCTCGCCCGGGAAACCCAGGTTCGCGAGCCCGTGGGCGGGGCAACCCGGCTCGTTTGGAGCAGCCCCGTCTTCGAGGGCGTGATGGGGCCGGTGGTCGAGCTCAACGGCCTGCTGGTGGGGCATCATAAACGGCGGCTCACCGCACTCGATGCGGCGACTGGTGAACAGCTCTGGCAGTTGCCCGACGAAACCGACGGACAGCTCATGGTGTTCGGGAAGTGGCTGCTCTTTGTGAACGACCGCGCCGGCCGGCTCGAATTGCTGACCGTCGATCGCCGGGGGGCCGAAGTGCGGCGGCGGCAGGCCGTCATCAAGCCGGCCCGGATGGAAACGCCGCTCACATTCGCCCGCGACACGCTTTACATCCGGGCGCCCGAGGAATTGGTCGCGCTGCGCCTTGGAGATTAATCGTTGCGCTCGGGCTGCTGACCTAACGTGCGCGTCAATGAGCGACGGGTGCCTCAGGTAGTTTCCAGGGCTCCCGGGTTTCCCAGCGGTCCCCGCCTTCGGCGCCCTCGCCATGACGCACGGCATCCAGGATGATGTAGACGCAGCGGGCGTGTTGTTCCGAACAGTCCGTCATGCCCATGTATTCCTTCATGACGGTGTTTTCGTTTAGCGAAACCATGGACCGTATATCGGCAGTCTTTTGGACCGGCTTGAAGTCACGGTTGGGTCGATGGTGATCCCAACGTCCGGGCGGCCCCGGAGTTGGGGTTGAAAACCCGCTCCCGATTGGAGTCGTTGCAAGATTCCCCACGGGCCCGTCACGAAATTCGGGGTTTCTGCTTCCCATTCTGGGTGGGGCCCAACCAGCGTCCACCTAAAGATGAACCAGCAGCACCGGTGGGAGACAACCGCGTTGGGGGCCTGGGTGTGGGCGCTCCGCCTGGGCTGGTGGGTTACGGCTGGGCGGGGGATTGCGAGAACACGCTTCGCGGGCGGTTGCCCGGCGGTGATTTCCCTACGGATGGTCCTCGTCGTGATTGTTTTGCTTTCCGGGGGCAGCCGCGTGTGGGCCGGACGGGGGCGGCCGCACCTGGACACCACGCTCGGCTTCAATGTCCTGCTAAGTGACCAGGGCACGCTGCTGCGCGGGGTGAGCCTCTCTTGGGATGGCGGAGATCCCTACGGCAGCCTGGCGAAAGTCGTGCCTTCCGAGGCGGCTCTCGCCTCCCTCGCGGAGCTTTATGGGCTGAATACGGTCCACCTTTATCTGGAGGGCGATTCCTCGGGCAACACCAACGCCCCGGGCGTGAACGCCGCCGACTGCGACCTTCTGGTCCAGCGGACCGAAAACGCGGGGCTCTACCTGATCATCACGATTGGCTGCAACGGGGAGAATGGCAGCATCCACAGCCTGCCCTGGTCGCTTGATTTCTGGAAATTCTACGCTCCCCGCTACCAGGACCGACCCCATGTGCTCTACGAGGCGCATAACGAGCCGGTGCGCTTCAGTCTCAATTCGTGGAAAGACTCCGACTGGGACAAGCAGGTGACGCTGTATCAGGCGATCCGCGCAGCCGCGCCGGACACGTTCATCCTGTTGGGATCCTTCATGGGGTTCGCCGGTGATCCCCGCTACGGGGCCAACTACTAATACTAGGTTAAGTGTTGATTGATTTTGCTGAGGGGTGGTGCCAAGGTGTCCGGCATGACCGCGAAGGAACTGGCGGGCGTGGAGTCCCGGTTGGAC
>JAYUSF010000099.1:0-21947 GCA_043755815.1 Verrucomicrobiota bacterium | reverse complement strand
GCGTGTAGTTGCCGCTGGCGGGCAACGTGCCGGCGACATACACGCTACCGAGCGGCGTCGCGACGGTTCCGCCGAGCACGGCGTTGATGCTGCCCGCGGCGGTCCGGGTGACGGCCATCACCGCGGAGCCCAAGTTGAAACCGGTCAGCGGAATGGAAACTCCGGCCGCCGCCTGGACGCTGAGCGCACCCGAGGGGTGCAGCACGCCCAGGGTGTCCACGCCACCGAGACCGGGAAGGGCAAAACGCAAGGCTACATCCAGGCCCTCGCCGCCGGCCGCCCGGAAGTGGCTGAGCACTTCGAGCGGGGACAGCGGGCGCGTGTAGATCGCCACCTCATCGAGCTGGCCCTTGAAGTAACGGCCGGTGGCTTCGGCGTTTTCACCAAGGCGGACCGGGTGGTTGTTTTGCAGGATGCGCTGCCGATACGGCGCGAAGGCTTCGAGGATGCCATCGACGTAGAGATACTTGGCCACGCCGTCATAGACGCCGACGACGTGATGCCAGCGGTTATCGTCGATGCTGCCTGTGCCGGCCAGGCTGTGGGGACCGGCGGCGCTGGAGGTATCGAACGACACCTGCCGGTTGTCACCGTAGCGGCTGAGGCGCCACGAGGAATCGCCCTTGCTCACGATGGTTTCCCACGTCTTGGACCAGCCGGCGGTCTTCACCCAGGCTTCCACGGTGAGCGCGGAAGTCAGCCCGTCGAAGGCCCCCTCGTTGGCGATCTCGACGTAGTCGTTCACGCCGTCGAAGCCGGCCGACAGATTGGCGTCGCCCGCAAGCGCTCCGGATTGGCCCAGCGTCACGCCGCCGAAGTAGGTTCCGTTCAGGGCGGGGTTCACGATGCTGACCTTCTTGGAATCCTTCGCCGTCGTGCCGGTGATTTCGCCGAGGCGCCAGTAAGCGAGGGGATTGGCCCCGCGATCGACCGGCACCAACGGCTCGCCGGACAGAATGGTGCGGTAGTTCCGGCCCTCGTGGCGCAACACAAACTGCCCGCCGCTGACCGGGTAACCGAAGACCGTGGTGCTCGTCGTGATCCGGTTGGTCAGCGCAAGGTCACCGTTCGAAGCCGCAGTCCCGCTGAAGCTGAGCGTGCCCAGACCGGCGACCGCGAGGTTGCCGCCGAGGCCAAGCGAGGCGGTCGCCGTGGTGCCGGTGAGCTGGCAGTTGAGATCGGTCAGGCTGAAGCCCAGCACGGTGCCGAGTTTTTGGGAGCCGGTGAGCGAGACCACGCCGGCGGGCGTGACTCCGCCAACCAGCTTTACCGGCGGCAGGCCGAAGAAGTTGAGATCGCCGTCCGTCAGGAACGAGGCCGTGCCGGTGGCAGCACGGAAGAACTGGAGCCGCGGATTGGCGAGCGTGAAACCGCCCAGGCCCTGGTTCACCGGTCGCGAAAGCAGCGCCACGCTGCCGTTGGCGCCGAGCGAGCCGTCGAGGCTGCTGTTGCCGACTCCCGGCAGCGAGGTGCGCATGGACACCGTCGCCACCAGGGCGCCGGACGCCTGCTGGTGCGCCAGCAGATCCAGCGGGCTGAGGGCGCGATCATAGATGGCGACCTCATCGAGCCAGCCATTCCAGAAACGGCCGGTAGATTGGGCGTTTTCACCAATCACCACCGGGAAGTCGTTCTGCGCAATGTTGCCGGAAGCGGCAACCCAGGCGTCGAGTTCACCGTCGATCCAGAGCGTCTTCACGCGGCCGTCATAACTGGCGACGACGTGATGCCACTGGCCGTCGTTCACCGAACGGCTGCCGCTGAGGTAGGGCGGGTTCAGGCCGTCGGTGTCGAAACCAAGTGCGTCGGTGTTGCCCTGGCGCTGGAGCCGCCAACTGGAGTCGCCCTTCGCGATGATCGTGTTCCAGGTGCGGTCGAAGGCGTTGACCCTGATCCAGGCCTCGAGGGTGATCGCCGCGCCGAGGCCATCGAACAGCTTCTCGTTGCCGACGAGGACGTGGCCGCCCTTGCCGTTAAAGCCGGCCGACGTGTTGCCGTCACCGGTCAACCCGTTTTTCTCACCCAGGAAAAACTCGGGCTGATACGCACCGTCAAACTTGGAGCCGGTTTCCGACGCCGCGACGACGGTGGCCGGCTTGCCGGGTTCACCCAGCCGCCAGTAGGCGAGCGGGTTGTTCGCGAGGATGGCCGAACGCACGTTGCCCACGCCGCGCCTGAGCCCGAGGTCGAGCGCGGCAAGCTGGTAGCCGCCGAAGAAACCATCCGTCCGCGCCGCCCGCACGTCCACCACGCCGGCGCTGGTGACGAAGCCCGTGAAGCTCAACGAAGAATTGAGGGCGGCGTTGCCGGAAACGGCATTCAGGTTGGTCAAGGACAGGACGCCGTTCGTGCGGAGCAGCCGATAGCTCAACGAACTGAAGCTCCAGCGGCCGAAGCTGCTGCCGTTCGGTCCGACGGACACCACGAAGTTGCCCTGCGCGTCGATGGTGAAGGCCGGCACCCCGTTGGTGAACAGCCCCGGCGCGATCACGCGCGCGCCGCTAAGGCTGAGTCCGCCGGTGCCGAGCGACGCCGTGAGGGGTCCGCCCGCAGCGCCTTGCAGCGCGAGAAACGGCGTGCCGAACGCCGGGAAGCTCAACTGGGAATCGGTCGTCACGGTCGGAATGCCGCCCGGCGTCAGGGCGAAATGCCCCGTAGCCGTGAAGCCCGGACCGCCGAACTGGCTGAGCACGCCGCCGTTCAACTGGCCGTCCACGAAGAGCCCCGCCTGAGTCAGCCGGAACGCCGCGCCGGCCTTGACCGTGGTGATCGAAAGTCCGGGCAGGCCGAGCGGCAGCAGGTCGTCGTTGAGCGTGCCGGTGAGTTCGAAGGTGCCGTCGCTGCGGACGGTGACGCGGGCCGTCGTGCTGGGCTTCGTCGTGTTCGTCTGGGCGAACGTGGTGTCCGGGAACACCGTGATCGTGGTGCCGCCCGACACGAGTGAGGCGCTGAATTCGAGCGTGCTCAGCCCTACGCCGCTGACCGAGACGGGACTTAACAGCGCATTGGGCGCGAGCCGCAGCACCGTGATGTTGCCGGCCTTGAGTTCGAGCTGGTTCGTGACCTCCAGCGTGGCGCTCCACGGGCCCGTGCTGGAGAACGTGAAGGCGTTGGTGCGCTGGCCGCCGTGAACGAGGTAGTTGGCCGAACCGAACTTCAGGCGCGAAGGACTCAGGAACAGTTCGCCGGCCGCGGTATTGCCGACTCGGGAGACTTCCAGCCGCGCGGACAGATCGGTGCCGGTGAGGGGATCAAGACGGAACACGGTTCCGAAGTTCAGCGGCGTCACGCCGCCGCGGACGCCGTAGCGCGGGGCTCCGGCATGGCTGAAGTCGAGCTGGGCATTGCGGATCGCCAGCGAGCCCACGTTGACGAGCGGCACGGAGAAGACGCCGGACAGCGCGGGCAAACCAGTCGCTGCCGGCGTGACCGTGAGCTGCGCGTCGGCCACGGCGGCGAGGTTCGCGCCGTTCAGGCGGAAGTTCAGGTTGCCGCGCATTGCGAGGCCGCCTTCACGGCGGACGCGGGCGACGGGCTTCAGGTCACCCGGCAGATAACCCGGTTCGTAGCGCGGCGAGTAGGCGTAGAGCGTGGTGCCGGCATTGAAGCGCACGAGGTCGCTGAGCGGCGCCGGCATCTGCAACGGCAGCGCGGCTTCCAGCTTCACCTTGGGCAGCTTGGACTGGAGGTCGGCCAGCACGTCGTTCAACGCGGCGTTGAGCGCGGCCGTCGTATGCGGGCGATCCAGCACGCTGCGGGCCTGCGCGAGCCGGTTGCTGAAGATGGTTTCCAGCGTTTCGGGTGGTGCGCCCTTGAGCTCAAACTCGACGGAGGCGCCGGGCGAAAACGCGTCGAGCCACGAGCCGGCGGGAACGGTCCCGACCGCGCGGAAATAGGCGTTGGTGCCCGTGGCGGCGTCGGCGAGCCGGGCTTCGAGCGAAGCCTTCACGACCGGAATGTCGAGCAGCCGGCCATCGAGATAACCCTTCAGGAAAAACTCCCCGCCCGGATACAACGTGGGGAAGCGGACCTGCCCCGGCTGCACGTCGCGGATCGATTCCAGCAGCACGCGGGGCGTGAGCGCGGCCCCCGTGGCGTCGGTGAAGAACGGCGGACTCGGCGCGGGCACGTAGAAACCGAGAGCGCCGGCCTGCCGGCTCTGGAGCACGTAGTCGAAGAGATATTCGGCCGCGGCGCTCAGGCGGGTGAAGGCGTCGTTGGTTGGGTTGAGCGCCGCGTAGAAGGCGGGTGGCGGGGCCTCATAGAGCGCGCGCGGAAGCTGGATGTAACCGCCGCCCACGATGCCGCCGTGCGGGAAGTAGTCCTTGGCAAAGCTGAGGCCGACGACCTTCACCTGCTCGGGCGAGCCATCCGCGAAAGCCTCACCCAAGTCGGCCACGGAACCCTTCCACTTGGGATCGGCCAGCAGGCCAAGCGAGGAGCCGGACAGCCGGTTGGTGAGCGCCGACAAAACGAGGTCGAGCCGCGATGGGAGGTTCAGGCCGCGATTCTCTGGCCGCACCCAGCCGCTGCCCGGCCGCGCGGGATGGGCGACGAGGTTGGGCAACACCACGCGCGCCTGCGCCTCGAACGTTTTGAAACCAAGCGGGCTCAGCGAGTAGTTCACCGTGTAGGTGGCGTTCTCCAGGAAGTTGCCGAAGGTGGTGTCGAGGTAGGCGATCACCGCGTCGGGCGAACTGAAGCGGCCCTGGACGCCGCCAAGGAACGGTTCCGCGGGGTCCGGATACGAATACGCAAAGCCGACCGTGGCGCGATCCGGCGCAAAGAGCGTGGCGGCCAGCGGTCCGGCCAGCGCGCCAACCGCACCTTTGCCCACGGCCGAACTCGCGGTCAGCAGCGCGGTGGCCATCATCATCGTGGGCGAACCCGCGGTGACGGCGGTGTAGTTGGTCTTGGTCACCTGCATGCCCGCCGTGAGCAGGTCCGCTCCCATCGGGATGCCGAACAGGCGCGGGCGGACCTCGCCGCAGAACAGGATCTCGGGATTCACATCGGCCATCAGCGAGGCCAGTCCGTCGGCGACGCAGGTGCGGAGTTCGCCCGGCAGGCCGGGGCGGGAATAAAGCTGGGCGATGACGCCGACCTTCTCCTGCGCGGTCAGTTCGTCGGCGATCTGGAACTTGGTTTTGCCGGTGAGGGAGATGCGCGGCGCGATGCGCTGGACGACTTCGAACAGCAGCGGTTCGCTGACGCACTGGAGAAGCCGGGTCCACGCCTTCACAAGCCCGGAAGCCGCGCCCTGCAATGCGTAGGAACCGCGCATCGTGCCGAGTGAAAGCGGACCCACCTCGACGTTTACCTCGGCACAGACCGACGGATTGGGATCGGCCCGTTCATCCGTGGCCGCCACAAAGGCCTTGGCCGTGCCCACGGGGATGCCGAGCACATCGACGTGGCCCGAGATGCCGGCAACCCCGGCGGTGCTGATGGCCGCGCCGACGGTGCCGGAGAGGAAGCTGGAGACGACGGTGTGCGTGAATGTGCCGCTGACCGAGAGCGTGAGATCCGGACACGGCGCGCCGCGGTAGGCCGTCGCGACCAGCTTGTCATACACGGCGTTGGCGTTGGCCTCGTTGGCGATGGCATCCACGACGAGCGGGATCAGCGCGGCTTCAAGCCCCGCGGCGGCATTGGTGATGACCGTGACCAGTTCCGCCGCCTGCGGTCCGAGGTTTTCAATGGTGGGCAGCGGCGTGAGCGCGAGCACCCGCGTGCGGATGCCGGCGGCGACCTGCTGCGCCGTGCGCGTGGCCCAGCCGTTGCCCGATGCAAACTGCGAGGTCACCCAGGTCCGGGTGAAGCCGAGGTTGTTCAGCGTCTCCTCGTTCACGGAACTGAAGCGCGCGATGACCACCCGCGGGAACCGATCCTGGTCGGGATGCGGCTGGCAGAAGATGTTGATCGTGGGCGGCGGACAGTCGCCAGGGCACGGCAGGCCGAACTCGTTCGTGGAGCGGACGTGCGGAAACGCGGAGGCGCGCTCCAGTCCCGCGCGGGCCGCGGTGGCGCCCGATTCCTCGGCGGACAGGCCGGTGGCGAACAATTCCGTCAACGGATCGACGGGCGCTTCGGCGGGCAGCGCGCCCACGGAATTGCCGGTGATGCGCTTGAACTTCGCGGCGAGTTCCTCGGCCTTCTTCAGCTTCGCCTGCAGATCCTCCCAGGAGAGCGTGATCTTGGGCAGTTCAGTGACGCCCGGCTTGGGTTTGCCGTCGGGTCCGATGTAGGCGGTGAACTCGCACGGATCGGTGAAGCCGGTGCCGAGCGCGATGCCGCCGCTGGCGCCGGAGAGCAACAGGCCGCCGAGGGAACCGCCGTCGAGGGGAATGCCGACGCTGCCGGCGTTGAAGTCGAGGCAGGCGCCGACGATACCCGTGGTGCGGAACGCGAGCAGGAGCTTGAGCTTGTAGCCCTGGTAGCTGCCCTCGACGGTGCCGGCGAGGAACAGGTCGTCGAGGTCGCCGCCGAACAGCCCGGCGCGAGAGGGTCCGGTGCGGGCGGGGAGCCCGGTGGCCTTGGCCAATCCGCTCACCAGCACGCCGCCGCCGATGTCGCTGATCGGGGGCAGCTTGAGCCCCTTGATGAGCATCGAGAACCCATCCACGTCCTCGATGATGGGCTTGCCATCCTGCGCGACCGTCACCTTGAGATCACTGATGGTGCCCTCGAACACCTTCTTCTCCGAGGAGGGAATGGCCGCGAGGGCGCTGAACTTGACGTTCACGTTGGCCGGCTTGAGCAGTTCGGCGAGCGGCTTGTTCTTGTCCTTGAACTCGAACGAGGCGGCGGTCACGCGGACGGGAATCTTCTGCGCGAGCGCAAACTCGTTCTCGCTGTAGCCCAGGCCGCCGAGCGTGAACTTCGGCGCCTGATCGCGCGAAGTCTGGGTGAGGCGCGCGTCGTTGAGCGTGAAGGCCGGACCGTTGGGGATCGCGAGCGTGCCGCTGAGCGCGAGGACGAAGGGTTCGCTCACGGAGGGCTCGAAGAGGTTGTCCAGGTTGTTGATCGTGAAGAGTGTGTTGGTCAGCACGAAGCCGCCGGCCCCACCCAGGTGGAACGTGCCGCCGAACTGCAGCGTCTTCACGTCGAGCTTGGGCAGGTAGGGTTCGTGTCCGGGCAACGTGAGCGTCCCGCAGGTGACGTTTTTCACGAAGTCGCCGTTCACTTCGGTCACGAGGTCGGCGGGCAGGATGAGTTCCGAGGCGCCGTCGAGCACGAGCGTGGGCAGGCCGCCGTCCTCGTCGCGGATCGCGGTCAGCGCCACGCCGTTCGTGCAGGGCGACTTCCCCGCGCCGCGGCCCAGCAGGGTGAACTTGATCCCGTGATCGTCGTAGAGCTTCAGGTTCGTGGTCAGCGCCACGGTGCCGGTGGGGAAGCCGTCGAGCCCCCAGGCGCCGTTGATGAGTTCGACGCGGTTGGTCTGCCCTTCCGGCAACGGGAAGACCACGACGCCCTGGAGGTTGGTCAGGTAGGGCAGGCCGCCGGGATTGAACACGAGCGTGGCGCGGCAGAGCTCGGTCGCGAAGCCCTTGAGCTGGGGCAGCACGGCGATGTTCGTGAAGTTTAGCGAACCGGTGGCGCGCACGGTCAGGTCTTCCGGCTGCGGCCCGGTGATGTCCACGGTGAGCGCGGTGTTCCTGCCGAGCCCGACGGACGTGCCGGAGGAGTTGTCCGGGCAGAGTCCCGCGGGCTGATTGGTGAACAGCAGCGGCAGTTGGAGGGAGCCGTTGGTCAGGGCGAAGCTCACGCCGTTCTGCGACAGCGCGAGGCTGGCGCCAACGTTCGACGCGAACAGGCGGAAGTCAGTCCGCTGGAGGAGCGGCGGCACGTTGGTCTCGCCGAACTTCGGGAAGAAGCCGGCGGAACCATTGAGCAGGGCGAGCGTGCCAAACGCGGGCTTGCTGCCAGCGATCATCCGGAACTGGGCGTCAGCCAGGTAGACCTTGTTGAACAGTCCCAGCTTCTGGACGCGAAGTGTGGTATCGAGTCCGACATCTTCGGGATCAGCCCCGCTGGCGGCCAGCGCCGCGTCGAGGTCAAGCGTGATGGGCTTCGTGGGCGTGAAGGCGAGGATGACCTGACCCCGCATCCGGGCCTGGAAGTCGGCGTTGGTGTAGGTCAGCAGCAGCGAGAAATTGGTGAGCCTGAGCTGCTGCGGCAGCGGCCAGTGCGGAATCGGCAGCTCGTTGGTGAGATGAAGCGATTCGACGTCGAGACCGGCCTGGCCGCCGGTCAGGACGAGTTCGCCATTCATCTGGACCGGCTTCACGCCATTGGCTTCCGGAGTCAGGAATTCGCCCTGCACCCGCAGCGACTGCCGGTTGGCCTCGGACCTCAGCAGCGTGAGCACCGGCACGGTCGTGTCCCCGTTGGTCCGCGGACGGATGTTCAGGGCACCCAGTTGCAGAGGGGCACTGGACGTGAGGTTGGCCGTCGTGCCGTTGGGCTGGATGACACCGCTCAGCTCCGTCCCGCCCACCCGGGGCAGCACCAGCGGGCCGCTGAATCTCAGGGCGGCCGCGGCACCGGGAAGGCTGGGGCGTTCGAGCTTAACGGTGAGCGTGGGAAACTTGAGCGCGCCCACGTCGGCGGGGCCGGTCCAGGTCAGCGAAAAGGCGCCGGCGAGATTCATCGTGCCCGCCAACTGCCCGGCCCCGGCCGGGGCCAGTGCGGATTGTCCGGCGAGGGCAAACTCGGCGGTTCCGTCCGGGCGCCGCAGCAGGGCGAACGTTCCCGGTTCCAACAGGTAGGTGCCGGTGTCGGCGCCCGGAACCCGGACCTTTCCCGCGAGGCTGAACGTGCCGGAAGTGGTTTGGAGTTCGCCCGTTCCCTCCGCGGTGACGTCCCGGTAGCTGGCGGTGCCGGTGAAACCCAGCGTGCCGGTTTCCGGGTTGAACCCGAACGTCCCGTCGAGCGTCGCCTCGTTTTCAAACGCATTGGCGCGGACCTTCCGGGCGGCGGCCGGCGCGGGGAGCTTCACCGAAATGACTCCGCTGCCCGTGAACGCGCCGGTGTTGAGGTCGAGCGTGAGGGATCGGGGATCAATTCCGACGAGGTCACCCAGCGCAATCGCCGCGGGATCGCCGGTGAACTGCATCTGTCCCGTCGCCAGATCGGCGTCGAATGGGCCGGTGAGCACCACGCCGTTTGTAAGCGTGACACGCCCGGAACCGGTGAGCCGGCGGGTCACCAAGTTCGCCAAAACAGGTGCGGGCGAAGCAATCTCCGCGAGCCCGGCGCGGACGTGGCCGGTGAGGAGCACTTCGGTGCCGTTCGT
This sequence comes from Verrucomicrobiota bacterium, assembly GCA_043755815.1. GTDB lineage: Bacteria > Verrucomicrobiota > Verrucomicrobiia > Limisphaerales > UBA9464 > CAIWAH01. The sequence continues at coordinate 12,649 of JAYUSF010000099.1, read as the reverse complement.
GGTGACGGAATCACCCTTGAGTTCGATGATGCCCACCGTGATCCCGGTGGCTTCCGCGAGCAACACGGCCCGGTAGAAGCGGGCTTGAGCGTCGGGTTCGACCAGGTCGTCCGCGACGATCAGGCCGTTGGTGGCGGTGACGGTGGCGACGGCCTGCCACGCGGTGTTAGTGACGAGCAGGGCGGCGGCGCGCTCCAAACGGTAGACCCGGCCGGTTTCGCCGCTCCACGCGATCCGCCAGCCAGCCCCTGCCAACGGCTCAGGAGGCCGCAGCGTGGCTGACGTCTGGGCGGGAACGAGCGGAATGAGCAGTCCGGTGAGGACCAGAAAGAGCGCCCCGACGGCAAGCAAGCGGCGGTTCATACGAGGGAGATTTCTACCATACTAATCGGGAAGCCGATCAGCTGATGACAGAAAATTCGCTCCGATTTGAAAAAAGGCCCGGCAATGGCCTATTTCGTCGCCGGGGGCGCCGGATGCGCGGAATGGCGTGACAGATCGAACCGGATCGGGGAGAGCGACACGGGCTGGGCGGCCGCCTCGCCCTCGGTGAGGCGATAAAAACGGTCCAACTCCAGCCCTTTGACGGATTGGGTCTTGCCGGTCTTGGGCCAGAAGACCTCGACCGAAGAAATTGCCGTGGCATTGCCGAGGCCGATTTCGGTGCGCAGCGGATTGGCGCCGAAACTTCCGCCGGTGTTGACCCAGCGGTAGACTGCGCGGGAACCCGCGGGAGTTATCACCGTGACCTTGATCCGGGCGCCGATCGCGGAGCGGTTGGAGGTGCGGCCTTCCAGCTTGAGCGTGATCCAGCGATTCGTGGGGAAACCCGGGTTGAGGAAGAAGGCGTCGCTGTAGACGTCGCCGGTGTTGGCGCCGCCCATGTTCATGAAGACGTCCTGGTCGCCGTCGTTGTCAAGGTCGCCAATGGCGCAGGCATGGCCCTTTTGCAGGTGGCCCATTTGGGCTGCGGTCGTAACGTCCCGGAATCGCTTTCCGGACTCGTTCCAGAAGAGCCGGTTGGGAATCACCGTCGCCATGTCGGGGTCGCCGGTGCCGAGGTAGAAGTCGGGGAAGCCGTCGTTGTCGAGGTCGCCAAAGTTGCTGCCCATGGCGTGCAACACCCGCGCAAGCCCGGCGTCCTTCGAGACATCCGCGAACGTGCCGTCACCGCGGTTGTGGTAGAGGTGGGCTTTTTCGCCGTGGCCGGGCAGGCCTAGGTAATCGGCGACGACGTCACCTACGTCTCCGATCTTGTAGCCGGCCACGAAGAGGTCCAGCAGGCCGTCCTGGTCGTAGTCGAAGAACCAGGATGGAAAGCTGTATTTGGGCAGCCCAAGTCCGGCCTGTTGGGTGACGTCGGTGAACTTCCAACGGGTCGGGTCCGGGCTCGCGGGGTTGGCCGGGCCGTCGTTTCGCAGCAGAAAGTTGCCGCTGGCGCGCGTGCTCAGGAAAAGGTCGGCCCGGCTGTCGCCATTGTAATCACCGGCGACGACGGCCTTGAACCAACCGATGTTCGCCACGCCCGATTCGGTGGCGCATTCGGTGAACGTGCCGTCCCGGTTGTTGTGGTAGAGTTCGCACGGATGCCGGTCGCGCGGATCCTGGGGTTGGGTCTCGTTGCCGATGAAGACGTCGAGCCAGCCGTCGGCGTCGTAATCGAACCAGGTGGCGGTCTGGGTGGGATGAAAACTCAGCAGCCCGGCCTCCTCGGTCACATCGCTGAAGGTGCCGTCACCGTTGTTGCGGAGCAGGGAATTGGGCAGCCGGCCGGCGCGGCCGAGCCAGGCTCCTCGCAGGATCAGCACGTCGGTGAAACCGTCGTTGTTGTAGTCCGCGGTGACCAGGTTCAGCCCGCCCCATTCGCCGGTCAGACCCGCGGCTTCGGTCCGGTCGGAAAAGGTGCCGTCGCCGTTGTTGTGATAGAAATGCATCGGGTCGCGGAGACCCCAGGAAGACACCAGCAGGTCGAGAAACCCGTCGTTGTCGAAATCTTCCAGGGCCGCTCCGCCGCCCAGGTCGGGGGAGTCCAGTCCCAGCGCGGTCGCCGCGTTCGGAAAAGCCGGGAAGGGCGCCTCGGAGGCGAAAATCTCCGGACCGATTCGCCAGCGCACGGGCACCTTTTCGGGCCATTCGCCCAAGGTCATGTGCGCGAGGTTGAGCAGCCAGCGGGCGCTCAGTTCGTCGGGGTTGGTCGCCAGCAGGTTGGTGAGGATGGGGATTGCTGTCCGCGAGCCCCGGGGCAAAACGTGAATTGCACCGGACTGGAGGGGGAAAAGGCAGGAAACGGAGGTATGATTGGCGATGCAGTTTTCCTGTTCGCCGATGCGGAGCGCCGCGATGGCCTGGCCGAGTTGCATGCCCCCCACGCTCCCGGCGTTGGTGGCCCCCGGACGGTTGGCGTAGAACTTTTCCATCGCACTGAACTGCCGGAGGGCCGCCTCGCTTTCTCCGGCCTGCAGCAGGTCACCGGCGAAGACCGAGCCGATCTTTTCCAGCAGGGCGGCGTTCGTTGGGTTTTGCTGCAGGGCGTTGCCGAAGAGTTTTACCCGTTGGTCGCTCAGGAAGACGTTCAAGCGCGGATCGGCGGTGTCCGCCAGTCGCCGAAGGCGTTCGGCCATACGCTGCGTGCCGGCCGAGGCCCGGGCGGACCGCGACACCCCGTTGGTCGCCAACTCGGCCCCGAGAATTGTCGAAACAAGGCAGGCCGACGCCAACGCGAACCAGAATACTGAGCGCGCGACAATTTGGGCGGGGAGCACGGGCGGTTGGGCAATCGGGCGGGGCATGTCCAAAGCGTTGTTCAATCAGGCCGACCCAATTTGTCGGGCTTCTTCCAACGTATTCGGTCGGGCCCGGGGCGGCGAATGGAAAACTGTCCTTCGTCGGTCCGGCTTTAGGTTTCGGTGGCGCCGCCGAGCGGACGGTTCCCCTCCGAGGCGACCCACGCCACCCAAGCGTTGCTTTTGTGGACCTTGACCTTGGCCCGCTGCTAGCCATGCTCCCCGGCTCCCTATTGGGGGAAAGACGACATGCAGCATATCCGCAACATCGCCATCATCGCCCACGTTGACCACGGCAAGACAACGTTGGTGGACTGCCTACTCAAACAATCCGGCACTTTCCGGGCCAACCAGCACGAATCTTCCGAGGAACGCCTCATGGACTCGATGGACCTGGAGAAGGAAAAGGGCATCACCATCCGGGCCAAGAACGCGGCGTTCAAATACAAGAACTACCACATCAACATCGTGGACACTCCGGGCCACGCCGACTTTGGCGGCGAGGTGGAGCGCATCATGAACATGATCGACGGCGTGCTGTTGGTCGTGGATTCGGCGGAGGGGCCGCAGGCACAGACCCGTTTCGTGCTCCGCAAGGCGCTTGAGGCCGGGGCCAAGCCGATCGTGGTCATCAACAAGATCGACCGCGAAAACGCCGACCCCAAGAAGGTGCTGGACCAGGTGTTTGAGCTCTTCATGAGCCTCAACGCCACGGACGAGCAGCTCGATTTCCCGTTCATCTACTGCTCCGCGAAGCAGGGCTACGCCAAACTCGAGTTGGAGCACGTCTCCGGCACCATGGAGCCGCTCTTCGACGCCATCGTGAAGCACATCCCGCCGCCGCGGGCGCATGCGAGCGAAGGCTTCCAACTTCTCGTCGCCAATCTGGATTACAGCGATTACCTGGGGCGAATCGCCTTCGGCAAGATCCACGAGGGCAAGGTCAAGGTCGGTGACCCCGCCATCTGCCGCCACGGCCAGGGCCGGATCACCAAGGGGAAAATCACCGCCATCTATCACTTCGAAGGCATGAAGCGCATCGAGGTCAAGGAGGCGCACGCCGGCGACATCGTGGGCCTGACCGGCTTCGAGGACGTCTTCATCGGCGAGAGCATCTGCGACTCCGAGGTTCGCCCGGCGCTGCCTTACATCCCCATCGATCCCCCGACGATCCAGATGGAGTTCGCCGTCAACGACGGACCGCTCGCCGGCCAGGAAGGCAAGCTCGTCACGGCCCGCAACATCTGGGACCGCCTGGTCAAGGAGATCCGCACGAACGTCGCGCTGCGCGTCGCCCAGACCAGCGATCCGAAGATCTTCTCCGTCGCCGGCCGCGGCGAGATGCAGATTGCGATCCTGGTGGAGCAGATGCGCCGCGAAGGGTTCGAGGTCCTCGTGTCCCGTCCCGAGGTGCTCTGGAAGAAAGACGCCGACGGCAACGCCCTCGAACCGATCGAGAAGCTCTTCGTGGAAATCCCCACGGAGAACCTGGGCGGCATCATGGAGAACCTGTCCAACCGCAAGGCGCAGATCACCAACATGAACCACGTCGGTAACTCGGTGTCCCTCGAGGCCCTGGTGCCGATGCGCGGCCTCATCGGGTTCGAGACGGACCTGGTGAACAGCACCAAGGGCATGGGGGTCATGAGCCATCTCTTCCACGATTACGGCGAGGACCGCGGCGAGATTCCGGCCCGCAAGAACGGCTCGCTCGTGTCCATGGATTCCGGTGAGGCCACCTCCTATGCGCTGAACCTGGTGCAGGAACGCGGCCGCCTCATGGTCCAGCCCAAGGACCCGATCTACGTCGGCATGATTGTCGGTGAGAACGCACGTGAGGATGACATCTTGGTCAACCCGGTGAAGGAGAAGAAGCTCACCAACATGCGTTCCCAGGGTGACGGCAAGGGGATCCAGCTCAACGCCCCGATGAAGCTCAGCCTGGAGCGCGCGCTCGAATACATCGACGTCGACGAATACGTCGAGGCCACGCCCAAGAGCCTGCGCCTGCGGAAGAAGGTGCTCGACGAAAACGCCCGCAAGCGTTCCGAAAAGAGCCGCCAGATCCGGTTCGTGCAGGAGTAGTCCGGCCCCGAACGGTGGCTGGCGCCGGCCGGGCAATCGAATGATTGTCCGGCCGCTTCCTTTTGGGAGGGGATTACTCGCGCAGCCGCATCGGCCGATGATTCCGGGACCGGAGCAATTCGCCCAGCGGTCCATCGGTTGCCGGACCCGCGGTGGGTTGCACCAGAACTTCGGTGGGCAGCCGGCGTGCTTCGGCGGGCAGCGCGGAGAGTTGGCGCTGCCACGCGGACCAGACCTGTTCCCACACGGGCGGACGTTCCCCGGGCTCGGGCACAAAATCATAACCGGCCGGCAACAGCCCGGGCGTCAGGCCGAGTGATCGGCCCGCGAGGCAACGGATGGCGGCATACGGATCATCCAGCAACGCCCCGAGGATCGGCGGGATCCACTGAGCGCCCGACGTCTGCCGCGCGGGTTCCCAGCCCAGGTGCCATGCGATCAGCGCCCGTTGGCCGGCATCGCCGGCCAGTCCGAGCCGCACGGCCTCCGCCACGTCTCGCCTGCTGGAATCGAGTTCCGGCGAGGCGTGCCGATACCACCCGGTCAGATGCCGGGCGGTCCAGGCGAGCGGCTTGTCGAGGTGGCACAGATTGCAGGCGTTGGGGCGGCCGGTCGCCAGATCGTCCGCCACCCGGGGGCTGCTGATCTGGTGGCTGCGAATTGCGCTCAGGACTCCGTAGGTGGTGTGCGGCATGTGGCAGTTGTAGCAGTCGCTGCCCGTGGATCCGGGAGAATGGTGCGTGTGCCGGCGCAGCGCAGCAGGCTCGCGGAATTGCCCGTGGCACTGCGTGCAGGCCCGGCTGTCGTTGCGGTCCTTGGCCAACAGGTCGTTCGGCTCGCTCTCGTGCAACGAGTGGCAGGACAGGCAGGAAAATTTTCCGCCCTCGAAACAGGGCGACTGCGCGACGCCGTTGTATTCCCGCCCGCTCACCCGCCCCATGCCGTCGCTCCAGAAGAAGTCACCCAGCACATCCGGGTTCCGGGCGAGATATTCCTTCAGGCCGGGCACGGTTCCCGCCGTCGCGGGCTGGATCAACGGCGTGGTCGCCTCCAGATGATCGCCGGGGCGAAACCGGAAGCCGCTGCCGCGCCACGGTTCGTTCCGGTCGATCCACTTCATCGAATGGCAGAAACCGCATACTTCCGACGACCGTTTTCCGTCGAGCCGTTCCGGTTGCACAATCTCGCCTCGCAGCGTGGCGACGTCGGGTTTCGGGGCTCCCGGCGGCGCCGTCTTTCGGGTGGCCACGTGGCGTTCGCCCGGGCCATGGCAGGCCTCGCAGGAGATGCCCAGTTCTGCCGCCCGGCTGTCCATGAGGTGCCGGGCCGTGTCCACGCGGGGCTCGATGCCGGTTGAATGGCACCGGCTGCACGTGACGTTCCAGATTTCGGACTGATGCTGGAAGCCGGGCGGCCGGATGAAGGTCGAGTTGCGCGGCACCCAGCGCGCCTCGGGGATCAGCCACGTGAAGGGGAATCCGATCTGCGTGTTGCCGTCGCCGCCCGGCACCCAGAACACCTGCATGTGGTGTGAACCGGTCACGAGACTGATCCGTGTTTCCAGCGCGGCCGGTGCGGCGTCCGATGACGTTGGCGCCTCGATTCGTTCCAGTCGCACCCGGAATTCTCCTTCGTCCTTCGAGAGGGAAAAGCGGGTGCCGTTGTTGGTCAGAGTCTGCCGGTCGAAGTCCGCCCGCACGGTCTGTGGTGTGGGGAACTGCGTCATCGTGCGGTGATAGGTCCGGTGCCAACTGGCGAACTGATCCTCGTGGCACGGCTTGCACGCCGCGGAACCGACGTAACCCGGCGGTCCGCCTTCGCGCATCAGGCTGGCCCCGAATTCGTCCCCGGCGGCGGGTGGCTCCACGGCTTGGTTCGTGACCGCCGTCGTGCGGGTTGCGGTCGGCTTCGGCTCGTCGCGCGAACAGCCGAATCCCAGCCCGAGCCAAAGGCTCAGCAGGAGCAGGGACAGCAGGATGCGCGGCACGCCCCATTGATGCGCTGAAGTCGCCTTCCAGGCAACGCTGTGGCTTGCTTCCAGGCCGGTGCTTCTGCGAACACACGCCTGCATCATGGACTCCGCTCTCCTTCGCCGCGTCACGCTGGGCGTCGCCCTTGTTGGCCTGCTGGGCGCGTGGTTGCTGCAGCGGTCGCGCTCTGGTGCCGGCAAAGGCGCGGCCGACGCCCGCCCGCAGGCCGTGGTGGACGGTTTTCTGCGCCTCGAGGCGGCCGAGAATGAGTTTGTGCAGCGCCATTGGAGCGCGGAACTCGAAGCCGAGCGGGCCGAAGACCGGATGTTCCAACTGTGGGATTCGCTTAATCGTGATCCCGACGTCTGGGCGACGTTGGGCCAGTTGCCGCTCGAACAACTCCACGTGCCGACGAGCCGCGTCGGCGCCGCCGGTGAGGCGGGAATCCTCATGGAGCAGATTGCCGGGCCGTCCCGACAGACCTGGTCCGCGGCGGAATGGCGCACCTGGACCGACTCGCTGCGGCGCGCGGGCTGGCAGCTGGAGCATTCCCATTGGCGCTTGCCGGTTCACGAACCGACGACGAATGGCGCCGCCGCCCGGTCCAGGGTCGAAGTCAAGGCCCAGCTGAGTCGCGCTGATCCGCCTGAGCGGCTTCAGTTGGCTGCCCGCCTCGAGCTGCGTTGGAACCGGACCGATTCCGGAGAATACGAGCCGGCGGAAGTCTGGGTGGAATCCGTCGACGTCACCCGCCGCGTTGGGGCGCCGCCGCTTAGGCTCTGGCTGGACGCGGAAATTCCGGTGCCGCGCCACACCGTGTTTACCGATCCCCTGATTTGTGCCGACCTCGATGGCGACGGTTTTTCGGAACTTCTCCTAGTGGGCGCCGGGCGGGTCTGGCGTAACCGCGAACAGGCCGGGCAGCGAAGTTTCGCCGCCGAACCGTTCCCCGGGCTGCCGCCGGAGCGGATCTTGGCCGCGGCGCTGACGGAGGTGACGGGTGACGGCCGGCCGGACCTGCTGCTGGGCAGTTCCGTCGGACTGGCGCTGGCTTCGCTCAACGCCGGGGGCCGGCTGGCCGGACCTCCGCAGCCGGCATGGGCGGCGCCGCAGCCGCTGAAACATCCGCAGGTGCTGGCGGTGGGTGATGTGGACGGCGACGGGGACGCCGACGTGTGGCTCGCGCAATACAAGCTGCCGTATCAGGGCGGACAGTTTCCGACCCCGTGGTCCGACGCGAACGATGGCTTTGCCAGCTACCTGCTGCTCAACGATGGCCGTGGCCATTATTCCGATGGGACGGCGGCCTCGGGGTTGGCCGGCACGGCGCACCGCCGAACCTACAGCGCGTCGTTCATCGATCTGGAGGGCGACGGCGATCTGGACTTGGTCAACGTCAGCGATTTCGCCGGAATCGACGTGTTCCGCAATGACGGACAGGGACAATTCACCGACGTCACGGGGACGCTCGGGGAGGCCCGTCATGCCTTCGGAATGGCGCACGCCTTCGCCGATGTGAACGGCGATGCCCGTCCTGACCTGCTGCTGCTGGGCATGGACTCACCGGTGGCGGAACGGCTCAATGCGCTGGGGTTGGACCGGCCGTTGCCTGGCCGGGGACTGGCCGGAATCCGGCAGCGGGCCGCGATGGTCCACGGCAACCGCCTGCTCACCTCTGCGGTGGACGGACTGCGTGGTGCCAGCGACGCCCTGGCAGAATCCTTGCGGCGCACCGGCTGGACCTGGGGTTGTGCGTGGAGTGATTTTAACAACGACGGCCGGCTTGATCTCGCGGTCGCCAACGGCCACGAAACGATGGCGAGTGTCCGCGATTACGAACGCCAGTTCTGGCGGCATGACCTGTTTGTTGCGGGTTCGACCAACGCGCCGGTGCCCGACCTGTATTTCCGCAATGCGGCCGGACGCCGGCGCGGAGAGCAGGCGAGCTACGGCGGCTGGCAGGCGAATCAGTTCCTGCTGTCCGGCCTTGGCCCGGTCCCGCTGGACGTGGCGTGGCTTCTGGGCGGGGCGGAAACCGCGGATTCCCGCAACCTGGTGGTGGACGACTTTGACAACGACGGACGCCTCGACTTCGCCGTCACCACGTTCGAGCAGTGGCCGGTGGCGCGGCAACGGCTGCTCGTGTTTCGCAACGGACTTACCACCCCGGGACGCAACTGGATCGGGATCCAACTGACGCCGGCGGACTTGGGCGCTCGCGTGGAAGTGCAGACGGCCAGCCGACGACAGGTTCGGTGGCTCGTGGCCGGAGATTCGTTTCGTTCGCAGAATCCAGCGCGGCTGCACTTCGGGCTTGGGATTGAACTGCCGCAGCAGGTCGAACTGATTCGGCCCGACGGCCAGAAGAAAATCTTCGTCCATCCGCGTGCGAACGCTTGGCAGAGCCTGCCGTAGCGGGGGCGCTGCGGCCTGTCCATCCGACCCGGACTCAATCCAGAATCCGGCCCACCTCGGCCCAGACCTGACGGGCGACGGTCTCCACGTCGGCGTTGGCGTTCACGGGTCGGACGCGCTGGGGTTCGGCGGCCGCCAAGGTTCGGTAGCCGGCTTCGACGCGTTCAAAGAAGGCTTCTTTCTCGGCCTCGAAACGATCCTCGGCGGGGGCTGTTTCGGCGTTGCGCTGTTCGAGTCGCCGGAGCGCTTCGGCACGGGGCAGGGCCAGGAGCAACGTCAGGTCGGGCCGGGTTTCGCCGACGGCGAAATCAATGACCGCGCGCACGGCCGCGGTGTCGAGGCTGCGGCCGAACGCCTGATACGCGGTCGTCGAATCGAAGAAGCGGTCGCAGAGGACGAGCTCACCGGCGGCGAGGGCGGGCCGGATGACTTGCCGCACCAGCTCGGCGCGACTGGCGTTCATCAGGAGCAGTTCGGTCTCGGCCGCCATGCCGCGGCCGTCGGGATCGTGTTTCAGCAGGTGGCGGAGTTTTTCGCCCAGCGGCGTGCCCCCGGGTTCCCGGAGCACCCTGACCGTGCGCCCCTGTTCGCGAAGCCGGAGGGCGAGCCGCTGGATTTGCGTGCTCTTGCCGCAGGCTTCGCCGCCTTCAAAGGTGATGAATCGCCCGCGCGCCATCATTTGCCCGCGCGGACGGCCGGCACCGGGGGCGTGACGACCGGAGTTCCGGGCAGCACGGCCGGGGTTGTGGTGGGAATCGCGCCCGGCTGGACCGCGGGAGCGGCGGTCGGCCTGATCGGCTCCCTCTTGAAATCGCCCTCGAGGTAGGTCACGAGCGAGGTGACCTGTTCGTCCGTGAGGATTCCGCCGCGGTTGAGCGCAAAGGCGGGCATCAGGCTGCCTTCGCGGCCTTCCGAGATCCACTTGGTCCAGTAGTTGGCATCGGTGGCGCGTTTCGGATCGCGCAGTGTCGGCACCATCAAGGCCCGGTGTTCGGCGTCATGGCAGATTCCGCAGGCGGCATCGTAGAGCACTTTGCCGACCTTGCCGGTGGTCGGATGGACGTGACAGGTCGCGCAGTCATTGCGGAAAACGCCCTGCCGGTCGGCGGAGGCCACCTGCAGATTGCGCATGCGGTCACCCGTGCGCATGGCCGAGGGGTCAGGCGGCGGGGCCGTGCAGCTGACCTGCAGGATGAAGGGGCCGGCCGAGGACGAAATCGTGGCCGTCTTGGTGACCTTTCCGAACTTCCCGGTCATGTCCATCGTGAGGTCAACGGTGCCGGAGTCGCCCGGTGCCAGCACCCAGGGTGTGCTCGGCAGCTTTCCGGCGGTGCAGCCGCAACTCGTGTGCAGCGCGGTGATGGTGACGGTTTCCTTGGCCACATTGGTCAGCGAGAACTTGAACACGCCCTTGGTCTCCCCCTGTTTCAAGTCCACGGACTTGGAAGTGGCGTCGAACTTGAGTGCGTTCGCGTTCAGGTTCGTGCTGACCGCGGTAAACGTCGGGTTGGCGACGCTGGCTGGGAACAGATTGGTCGGTCGGGCCACCAGACCGGAAGTCCTGGGCACTTGGCGGGCCGGGAACGCCGGTGGCGTGGCCGGGGATGGCGTCGGAACGGGCGGGGGCGGGTTTTGGGCGAGCACCGCCAGAAAATTGCCCAACAAAAGCAGCGAGCTAAGCCGGATGCCGAAACGCACGAACGAGGTCATAACGCGAAGAGATAGGTAGCAGCCGGTTTGGGTTTCGACGAGGGGTTTTTGGGTATGCCGAGAGTCGGGGTAGCTTGGGTCACCGCTTCCAGTGGGCTGGAGCGCGACCTGGCAGCCTCGTTCGGCCGGGGAATTGCACCGGAAGGGAAAGGCACGATACGGGACTTGTCGGCTTGGCAGAAACCGCCCCGGCCCTACCGTCCCCTCATGCGTTCTTTCCTGCTGACCTGCACGTTCACCAGCCTCACCACGCTATCCGTCTCGGGCGCCAATTGGCCGTCATGGCGCGGACCCGGCCAGAACAACGTCTCCCCCGAAACCAACTTTCCGACCCGCTGGAGCAAGACCGAGAATGTGAAATGGCGGGCCGAGCTGCCGGAGGCGGGCAATTCATCCCCCATCGTCTGGGGCGACACCGTGTTTGTGACCCAGGCCGTTCAGGATGGCAAACAGCGCACGCTGATGGCCTTCGAACGACAGACCGGCAAACCGCGTTGGCAGCGGGGAATCCCCTACGACGAGGCCGACCCGCGCCACAAGACGAATCCCCATTGCGCCGCCTCGCCCGTCACGGACGGCGAACGGGTGGTGGCCAGCTTCGCCTCGGCCGGGATCGTGGCCTATGACTTCACCGGCAAGCAGCTCTGGAGGACCGACCTTGGAAAACAGCGCCACGAATGGGGCCAGGGTTCTTCGCCGGTCATTCATGGCGACCTGGTCATCGTCTATCACGGTCCCGGTGAATTCTCCGCGCTCTACGCCCTCGACAAACACACCGGCGAAAAGAAATGGACCGTGCCGCTGAAGGAACAGCATCCCGCCGAACGCTTCGACGGTTTTGCCGGCAAGGGCGACGGCGCGCTGGGCACCTTCGGCACACCGCTCGTCATCACCGCGAAGGGACGCGAGGAAATCATCCTGCCGGTCGTGAACCGGGTGCGGGCCTTTGCGCCGGCGACCGGCCGGGAGTTGTGGAGCGCCGAGGGCATCAACCCTCTCGTTTACAGCTCGCCCAGCTACGGCGAAGGCACGCTCGTGACCTTGGGTGGCTTCTTCGGTGGCATGGTCTTCATCCAGCCGGGTGGGGAAGGGGACGTGACCGCCAAACGCCTCTTCTACGAGCAGCGGATGAAGAAGCACACCATCGGCTCGCCCCTCATCAAGGACGGCCACATCTATGTGTGCGTCACCGACGGATTCCTCCAGTGCTACGAACTCGCGACCGGCAAGATGGTCTTTGAGGAGCGCCTGCCCGCGACCGGCGGCAGCAGCGCCACCTGGGGCTCCCCGGTGCTCGTCGGCGACCGCCTTTACGTCGTGAACCAGTCCGGCGACACGCTGGTGCTCCGGGCGACGCCGAAATACGAACTCATCGCCAGCAACCCGCTGGGCGAGCCCTCCAATTCCACGCCGGCCTTCGCGGACGGCCAGGTCTTCGTCCGCACCCAGGCGGCACTCTATTGTGTGGCGCAGCCGGATTTCCCCGCGCAGAAGTGATTTCTAAGCCGGAACGATGCCGTTGAAAAGAGCGGACGGTCACGTCCGCGAGTCTTTGCCGGAAGAAGTGCCCAGCGCAGAATAGTTTCGTAGGGATTGCTCAATAGGTATTGATTACGTTTTTTTGAGCAGGTAGAGGAGGATGCTGGCGGCGAGGTTGGCCAGCTTTTTGGTGTAGCAATGGGTCTT
>JAYUSF010000098.1:0-21996 GCA_043755815.1 Verrucomicrobiota bacterium | reverse complement strand
CCCCCCCCCCCGACTTGTGGCGCGCTTGGTCGATTTCCTCGACGTCGTTGCCGAGCGACCCCTGACTGAAATCCATGTGAACGTGCCTGGACCCGGCCCGTTTCTCGCCAAAGACGATGGTATCGGAGGGTTGTGGAATCGCGGTGTCCTTCATTCCCGTGGGCCACTGCCAGAGCTTGAACTTGCGGTAGTCGTTGGTGGAGAGGTTCGACTCGAACCAGTCGTTGAAACCGTTGATCACGAAGCTGCGCACGGCATCCACCCGCAGCTCCTGGGGGAAGCCTGGGGGCACAAAGGTCGTGCGATCACTTGGACAATGGAGGACATCGGGAATCTTGTAGAACGGCAGCAGGGTGACCGGCCAGGCTTCGTCGCGTTCACGCCGCGCGGGGTAATGGCCATCGTTGTCCCCCGCATACAGCGTCAGCGCAATGCCGAGCTGCCGGATGTTGCTGAGGCACTTGATGGAATTGCCCTTGGCCTTGGCGCTGCTCAGGGCCGGCATCAGCATCCCGGCGAGAATGGCGATGATTGCAATGACCACCAACAGTTCGATGAGCGTAAAACCCCCAGGTCGGGGAACTGGCTGGGCGGTGTGGGCGGGCAATTTCATGGCAGGCGCTTTGGCTTGGACCGGTTCAACGTTGGAAACTCACGGTCGGTTCACCGCTTTCCGTTCCATAGACTCCGCGCAGATCCAAAAAGTTTCAATTCTCAACCGTGTTTCGCACGAGGTTTGGGCGTATCTTTGAGGCCAAGGAGTCAGGATATTGCCAAAACCGCTTCCGGGGTGGACGGGCCGCCGGCAAGGCCGTGCACGGTGGCCTGTCGCCGTCCTGTTTTGGCGGGTGACTCTGCTTGATACGGGTGGCGCCTGCCCGGACCCTGCGCGCGATGACCATTGGCGAAGCCATCCTGGCCGGCGAACAGCAACTCGGTTCGGCTGGAATCGACTCCGGCCGGCTGGAGACTGAGATGATGCTGGCGCAGTTGCGCGACGAACCGAGGCTCAACCTTTGGCTTCAGCGGAGCGACGTCCTGTCGCCGTCCCAGCAGGAGAAGCTGCAGGACTGGCTGGCGCGGCGCGCAACCCGGGAACCGCTTCAACACATCCTGGGCTGGGCGCCCTTTCTGGACTTCGAACTGCATGTGACCCGGGAAGTGCTCGTGCCCCGACCCGAGACGGAAGTGCTGGCCCAATTGGCCATCCAACGGCTGGTCGCCAAGGTGGGCGGCGTGCCCGGCACGCCGGAGCGGGATGCGGGGCATCCAACCCACAGTCCGGAAGGCGGCGCTCGGTTACGCGTCCTGGACTGGGGCACCGGTTCCGGCTGCCTTGCACTGGCTCTCGCCAAGGCCGTTCCTGCCGCCGAGGTTCACGCTCTTGACGTTTCACCGGATGCCCTGCGGATCGCCCGCGCCAACGCCATCGCCTATCGGCTGGCGGACCGCGTCCGGTTTCACCTCGGGGACGGTTTCGCCGCCCTGGACTCCGCATTCCGCAATCCGCATTCCGCCTTCGACCTGATCGTCACCAATCCGCCCTACATTCCGGCGGCGGAAGTGGAGACGTTGGACCCGGAGGTCCGCCTACACGACCCGCGTTTGGCCCTGGTCGGCGGCGAAGACGGCTTGGAGTGCTACCGGCGGCTCGCGACCGAAGCGTTGGCGTGGCTCAAGCCGGGAGGTTGGCTGCTGGCGGAGTTTGGCGACGGACAGGCCCCGGCTCTCGTAGATTTGTTCGGGAAAGCCGGCTGGTTGATCGAAGCCGTGGAGAAAGACTTGTCCGGCCGCGACCGGATTCTCATCGTGCGCGCACCCGTTCGCGACTGAAGGCCGACCCAGCGGCCGAAGTTCGCCTTTCGGACCCTTCCTCACATGGACAGTTTTCTGATCAAAGGTGGCACGCCCTTGCGCGGCGAAGTCACCGTTTCCGGTTCCAAGAACGCCGTGCTGCCGCTCATGGCCGCGGCGTTGCTCACCAAGGACACCTGCGTCATCCACCGCGTGCCCGACCTGAGCGACGTGCGCTTCATGGTGAAGATCCTCGAATCGCTCGGTGCCGAGGTAAAGTTCGCCGACGGAACGCTCACCGTCCGCGCGGCCAAGCTGAAGGGCTTTGGCGACTATGACCTGATCCGCAAGATGCGCGGCAGCATCTGCATCCTCGGCCCGCTGCTCACCCGGCTCCACGATGCGAGCGTGTCGCTGCCCGGCGGCTGCGTCATCGGCACTCGGCCGATCGATCTCCATTTGAAGGGGCTCGCCGCGCTGGGCGCGAAACTGGAGATCGAATCCGGCTACATCCACGCCAAGACCAAGGGGCTCAAGGGCACCACCATCTTCCTCGGCGGCCGGGCGGGCCCGACCGTGCTCGGCACGGCAAACATCATGATGGCCGCCGCCTTGGCCAGCGGTGTCACCATCATTGAAAGCGCCGCCTGCGAACCTGAGGTCTGCGACGTGGCGAACTTCCTCGTCTCGATGGGCGCTAAGATCACCGGCATCGGCAGTCCGACGCTGACCATTACCGGCGTGAAGGAGCTTCACGGCACCGACTACGAGGTGATTCCAGATCGCATCGAAGCCTGCACCTTCATCTGCGCCGCCGCCGCGACCCAGGGCGACGTGATCATCCACGGCGCGCGCCCGGAACACTTCGCCGCCGTGCTCGACAAGCTGCGCGAGGCCGGCGTGAAGGTGGAGCGCAAGGCCGGCGCCCTGCGCGTGACGCGCCCCGGCAAACTCAAGCCAGCCGACGTGACGACGCTGCCCTACGCGGGTTTTCCGACCGACGTGCAGGCGCAGTTCATGGCGCTGATGTGCCTCGCGCCGGGCATCAGCGTGATCACGGAACGCATCTTCGAATCGCGTTTCATGCACGTTGCCGAGCTGATGCGCTTGGGTGCCGACATCGCCATCGAGGGCCCGAGCGCCATTGTGAAGGGCGGCAAACCGCTCAGCGGCGCGCCGGTGATGGCCAGCGACCTGCGGGCGAGCGCTGCGCTGGTGATCGCCGGCCTGGCGGCGAAGGGTGAAACGCAGGTCCACCGCATCTACCACCTCGACCGCGGCTACGAACGCATGGAAGACAAGCTCCGCAAGCTCGGCGCGAAGATCGAGCGGGTGGACGGGGAGTGAACGGACTCAGACCAAGAGGGTGTGATTGCTGGCGGAACTGTGGGCGGGCTGCCCTGCAACCCGCTCGGCTTGCAGGGCAAGCCGCCCACTTCTCGAAGTCGAGATTTGCCAGAATTTATCGGAAGTTGGTCTCAGACCAGCGGTATGAGCGGCCGGCCGCCGCACTCCGCGCAACGGGTGGCGACGGCGGTGAACTGGGTTTCGCAGCGTTCGCAGTGCTGGGTGTTTTCGGGCTCGCTCGGCGGGGCCTGCTTGGCCAGCGCGGCGAGGTCGATCTTCTCGGCGGCCAGCAGGGCTTCCACGGCGACGAGTTCCCGTTCGCGGAACCAGCGGGCGGCGGCCACAGCGGCGGGATCGTTCGACGGGAATTCCGGCGCCCACGGAAACTTCAGGTCGCGCCAGACTCGCCGGGCGAAGGCGGTCGCTTCGGCGCGGGGCAGGAGGGTGACCGCGGCGGTCAGCGGATGGAACCGCTCCAGCGCAGAGCGGGCGAGGGCATCGGTGGCTCGGACGGTGGTGATGGGTGCCAGCGCGATGAGGATGCCGAGGCGGAACCGTTCGTCACCCGCGTCCGGATAAAGCGCCCTGTGGGCCTGTAGGAACGAGCGCGTGGTCAGCGCGATGAGCGCCACCAGCACAGGAAGGAGAAACCACAGTGTCGGCAGCCAGCCGAACCGCCAGATCGCCGTCGGTGCGAGCACGAGCAGGAAGCCGAAGAGCGTGTTGGCCAGACGGCGCACGGGAGTGGCCTGTTTCCGGAACTGGCCCCGTGCGGCTTCTAAGGCCGCCCGGTCAAACGCGGCGGCCAACTCCCGCTCAACGGCGGCGAGACATTTTGCCGGAGCCAGGGCGGCGAGATGCGTCAGGAGCGCCGCCAGCCGGAGCGGTTCGTGGGGTGAGTCGGATTGCCACAGCAACTCACCGTTCACGAGCAGGCGCTTTTGGTCGGCGACGGCGGACTTCAGGGACTCCCACGGGATGAAGCGGCCGGTGGCGCGGGGGCGGCATTGCCCGGGCAGCACTTCGCTCGTGCCGCCCAAGACACCGGTGGGTGTGATCGCCAGACTCGGCGCCCGAACGACGTTAACGGTGCCCATCGGGGGCAGGGGCCACTGCCAGTGGAGATCGCCGCGGTCATTGGCGACCACCCCGGAATGGACGTTGAGGGTCCACCGGCGCCCAAGCCACGTTCGGAAGACCACGCCGCCGCGGCGCACCCAGAGCAGGCATTCGCCCAGATACAGGACGACGAGAACCAGCAGCAGCGTTTGCGAATCGGACATGATGGAACAGGGCGCTCGCGCGACGAAGCGGTTCGCCACTGCCGGGGCACGCCACCTGAATTGGATCAGATCGGCCCGGCGGCGTCAGCTTCCGTGAGTGTCCGAAGGCCGCTTCCTGCCGGTCACGATGTTCTTGATCCAGGCGGCAAGACCCGCGACCGCGAAGATCAGCAGCTTCCACCCCTTTTTCGCGAAGGCGATCAAACCGCCCAGCAGGCCCAACTTGTAGGCTCCGGCGGCGGCGCCCCCGAGCACCAGCGCGCTCAGGCCATACTTCGCCACCTTGTCGCCTTCCTTGTATTCGGCGTAGTTCTCGCCCGCCGTGTAGCTGAAGTCCTTCAGTAGAGCTCGAAATTTCGGCAGAGTGGCGTCAATCGCTTTCAAATCGTCAAGGATGAGCGTGACTTCGGTCACACCTTTTCGGCCAAGCAGCCGGACGTTGTGGTTGATCGACTGTTCGCCCTGACTTTCGAGGATGATCGCCCACTCTAGGTTCTTGGTTTCGTCGTTGTAGTTCGGCTTCGTATGCCAGCCGACGATGTTAAGAGGCGGCAACCCTTCTTCCTTGCGACGCTTATTATCTTCGACGGCGCTGCTTTGGTAGGAGTTAAGCAGTTTGTCGGCGTCGAGGGCGT
The DNA here is from genome assembly GCA_043755815.1 of Verrucomicrobiota bacterium. Taxonomy (GTDB): domain Bacteria; phylum Verrucomicrobiota; class Verrucomicrobiia; order Limisphaerales; family UBA9464; genus CAIWAH01. The sequence continues at coordinate 16,937 of JAYUSF010000098.1, read as the reverse complement.
TTTTTTCGTCGTCCTTCACATAGCCATCGTCGCTAAACTCAAACAACACCCACCAGCCTTCGGCTTTATGATCCAGCAGACCCAATTCTCTGCCGGAAGATTGATTGCCGGCCATCTTCACCAGTTTTTGAGCCTCCTTGGCCCCGACGAAGCGGTAATCGGCGGAGAAACGGACCTTGGCGCGGCTCTTCAGGTCGCCGGTGCCAGGGCCGTTCATCCAGCCCAGTTTCTCGACCGGGTCGTTCTTCTTCAGCTCGGCGAGCGCATTGCGCTCGGCGTCGGTGATTTCGGCGGCGGGCTTTTCCGGTTCGGCTGCGCGGACCAGGACCGGAAGCCAGGCGGCCGTCAGCAGAACGGAGCAGAGGGCGGTGAAGAATCGGCGTTTCATCCGCGCGAAGGAGATTCGGCCGGCAGCTTCGGAGCAAGCCGGTTATTGGGGCAAAGATGCCGAATTTGAATCCGCGGCTTGCCCTGTCCGGCGTTTCCGCCAAATCTCCGGGCCGAAAAATCTCCGCTCAGAACACTCCCTGATCCGTCATGGCCAAAGTCATCGCTGAAATGCTCGTCGAGTCCGTGAAGATGGAACTTCCCGACGTGAAGACCGTCCGCTTCCAATGGCCCGAAGGCTACGACCCTGGCGAGTTCAAGACCGGCCAGTTCATCACCGTCTATTGGCCGCATAAGCCGAAATACAAGCGCGCCTATTCGCTCAGCTCGTGCGGGTTGGACCGCGGGCACTTCGAGGTGACGATCAAGCGCGACGGCAAGATGGGCACCAGCGTCGTGGACTGGCTGGAGGCCGGGGATAAGATGTTTGTCATCCCCCCGGTCGGGAAGTTCCTGCCCGTCTTCGATCCGCCGGGCAAGCACCTGATCTGTGTCGCCGGCGGCTCCGGGGTGACCCCGTTTCGCGGCTTCGTCCGCGAGGCGACGGCGCGAAACCTCGATACACGCATTACCATTCTCTACACGGTGCGGACGACCAGCGACATCATCTTCGCCGAGGAGTTCCGCGAACTGGAGGCGAAGAACCCGAAGTTTAAGTTCCACGTGACCTGCACGCGCCTGGCGCCGGAACATCCGTGGACCGGTCGCCGGGGCCGCATCACGCCGGAGTGGGTGAAGAGCTTCGTGGACGACGCGCCCAACACCGTCTTCTACGCCTGCGGCACCAACGAGATGGTCGAGGGCATCGAGCACCTTGTGACCCACGAACTCAGCCTGCCGAAGGAACAGATGAAGACGGAGAAGTGGGGGTGAGCAACCTCCCGGCGCGTCGCGCGGTGAAGTGGAGCAAACGAACTCAACGCTGACGTATGAGGCGGGCGGTCATTATTGCAGGTGGTGCTGTCGTTCTCCTGGGGTTAGCCCTCATGGCCTTGCGCTTTTTCGGCCCACTTTACCGAGGACGAAATGATGTCGCGTCTGTTGACGCGCTGCAGAAGCAATGGCTGAGAGACAAGACCAACCTTGGTCCCTTGCATGATCTGGCCCGCCGCGCGCAAAGTTCCGTGCTGCTGACCAAAATAAATGCACTGGCGACGTTCAGAGTGCTGGCTGAGCGGGAGGGAAACAACGTCAGCACCAACTTTCTCGCGGTCGCCTTGCCCACTCTGACCGGCGCATTGAATCATTCGGACCAATCGGTCCTTCGGGCGGCACTGTTTGGGTTGGAAGCATTGGGCGGTAACGCCGCACCTGGTCAGACGGCAGTAAGGAATCTCTTTAAGAGTCCAGACCGCTTTGTTCGTGAGGCAGCCACAAACTGCCTGAGCAGCATTTCCCCAGGCAGCGTTAACTGACGCATTTTTGACCGATGAATCCGAACACCCTCTTTCTCCTGAAGCACGACTTCCCGGACGGTCCCGGCCAGCCCTTCTACTGCCCGGAATGCGCTCAGATCAACGGCGTGCTGCACTACTACCCGCAGCTCCGTCACGTGCTGGACGTCCGATACGTGGACTTTCCCCGGCCGCGGACGGAGGTGGTCGCGCTAGTCGGCGAGGCCAATCAGGGCTGCCCGGTGTTGGTGTTGGGTGATTCCGCCCCCGACGCCGTCGAAGGCGTGAAGATTCACGAGCACGACGGCCGGCGCTTCGTGAGCGGGGCGGAGGAAATTGGACACTTCCTTTCGGCGGTCTACGGCATCGGCCGGCCGCATTGAGCGGATCGCGTTTGGCTGGCCAGTGTATTCCTTAGCCCGATTCCGGTTTGGAAACGCACAGCTTCGGCGTTAAGCACTCCGCCGACATGGAAGCGACTTCGGCGCCCAAGCACACCCCTCTTTTCGCTGCCTACCACCGGCATCGGGGCTGCTCGTAAAATTGCCCAAGTTGTTGCCGTGCCGATGAACGCTTGTTTCAAACACCAACCCTACTCGGCGGATGAACATTCGGGTGGCCTTGGGCCTTGGCGTGGCTGCCGTTGGGTATGCGGTTTCTGGCGGGCCGCTGACCACGGTCACCAACCGGCCCGCCGCAGACACAACGCTGTTTCAATACACGCCGGAGGGAAACATGGGGGCGGCGAACACGCTGGTGGTTGGCACCACCGCCAACGGGGCTACGGGCCGCGCGTTGCTTCGGTTTTCCAGCACGAACATCCCGGTGGGCTCGGTGATCCAGTCGGTTGAGCTGCGCTTTGAAGTCGTGAAAGCCCCACAGATGCGCACCCCGGAGCCTTCGTTCTTCGAAGTCCGACGGATGCTGGTGCCCTGGCAGGAAGGGCTGGGAAAGGATTCGCTCGGGGCGCCGGCGGCAGCGGGTGACGCAACGTGGAATTCGCGCGAACATGGTTCAACCCGGTGGGAGACTCCGGGCGGAAAGCTGGCCGTGGAAATTGCCGCGACAGTGAGCGGCACTTCCGATCTCGTGCTCCGGACCGGGACGTATGCGGTCGCCTCAACGCCAGCCCTGGTGGCGGATGTGCAAGGATGGCTGGATTTTCCGGAGGGCAATCACGGCTGGATGCTGCAAAGCCAGTCCGAACAGGTCCCGGCGACAGCTCGGCGGCTGGGGGCACGGGAGGAACCGTTTGCCGCGACGAGGTTGGTGGTGAGCTTTGTTCCGCCCCCAATTCCGCCCAGCGTGACGGGGGAAGCGACCGAGGAGGGGTTCCGGTTGAGATTCGAGACGCTGCCGAGGCAGGCCTACCGGGTGGAGTTTCGTCCGGATTGGTTGGCTGGTGAATGGCTAAGCTGGATCAACGTTCCCGAGGCTGACATGGCCTCGCACGTCGAACTGGTGGATCCATTCCCGGTTTCCCTGCCAGCGGCTCGCTGCTATCGGGTGGTCATCCCATAAAAGAGAATTCCCGCCGCCCCAAGGCGACGGGAGTTGGGCCGGGAACACCGGGACAGTGCTTAGCTGCGGGCGAAACGGCGGCGCAGAAGCCCGAAGCCGCAGAGCAGCCCGGCACTGACAAACGCATACGTCCCGGGCTCCGGCACAGCGGTGTAGCTGAAGCTGTCGTAGAGCGCCCCCGAAGGCAGCACGATCATGTCCACGCCCGCGAGCGAGCCCGAAAAGGTCGCGAGGAAGCCGGGCGTGTTCTGGTCCACCGAGATGGAGCCGAGCAGCGTGTTGGCGGAAGCGCCGATGCTGTAGAACTCAATGCTGACCGGATTGTCCCCGAAGGTGTCCAGATCAAGGGTGACGGAGAACGCCGACAGTGACTGCGGCGAACTGAACAGCATCAGCGAAGTGTCGAAGACGCTGTCCAGCGCATTCGGATTCGAGGGAGCCGCACCCCGGTCGTAGAACGACGGGTTGCGGACGGCCACCGGTCCGGCCGAGTCATCAACCGTCCACCGGTCGGAACCCGGAATGGCGTCGCCCTCGCTGTCGAGGTCGGGGGAGAACGTCCCGACCCGGAAGGTGACTCCGGCGGGTGCACCGAGGTCGGCATTGGCGCCGTCCGCCAGTCCGTCGAAACCGAAGTTGAACGATTGCGCATTGAGGTGGCTGGCACCGGTCAGCAGGGCGGCCACGGCCACTGCGCGAAACGAGAAGGTATTCATGGTGTGTCCTAAGGTGAAATTTCCGGTCCGAATCAAGGGGACGGACCGTCCGGTCCGTCCCCGATTGAATCCGGTTCGGGCCGGGTTGGGTTGTTCAGTTGGCCGGTTTAGGAGCGCCGCCCACGACGGCCTGCATGACGGTGAAGAACACGTCTGTGTTATCAATGGTCCCCCGGAAGAGGTTCCCACCGCGGCCTTCCGCGTAGATGGGAATGTCCGAGGCGGTGTGGGCGGCCACCGTGTCCTGAATCTGGCCGGTCACGAGGAAGGCGCCCGCGGCGTCCCGGTTCAGCGGGCCGGTCGGGTAGGTGTTGAGCGGCGCCACTCCATTGAAGGGCTGTTGGCTGTCGCGCAGCGGCAGCGGATTGGTCAGCCAGTCTTCGTTACGGTCGGCGTTTGCGGCATAACCGATGAGCATCTTGAAGTCCGGGTCCGTGGACTGCGGATAGCCGTCGGACATCATCGTGTAATTCGGGAAACCGGCCGCGTCATACGTGCCGACCACACCGTTGCGGGGGCCGCCGGCGGCGGTGCCGAGCCCGGAGGTGGAACGGGTGACGAGCGCGGCGTTGGACACGGTGGAGCCGCCGATGATGTTGATGCCGCCGCATTCGTGGTCGGCCACGACGACGAGAAGCGTGTCGGGATTGTTCTGGGTGAAGGTGCGGGCCACGGCGATGGCGCGATCAAACTCGAGGGTGTCGAGGATCCACCGTTCGGTGTCCATGTTGTGCGCCTGCTTGTCGATGGAGGCGGCCTCGACCATCAGCGTGAAGCCGTTGTTGTTCTTGGAGAGGACCTGGAGGGCCTTCGAGGTCATCTCGTCGAGCATCGGCTGGTCGGGGAAGCCGTAGTCGTCCACGACCGTCGATGCGCCACGGCGCTTGTCGATCTTGTCCTTCGCGACGTTCATGTTCGAGAAGGAGAACAGGCCCAGCAGCCGGGTCGCATTCGCCGGCACGGCGTTCATTGAGGTCAGGTCGGAGGCATACTGGAAGCCGGCCGTTTGGAAGTCACCGAGCAGGTCACGCCCGGCATCGATGGCGCCCGCGGCGACACCCCAGCCAGCGACCAGCTCGGCGGGCAGCACGTAGTCGCTGCCGACCACGCGCGCTGAACCGTTGGTGCCGGCGCCGAGGAACCATTTGCGTCCGCCGCCCAGGAGCACGCGAAGGCCGCGGTTGGCGACCGCCTCGTCGAGATATTGGTCGCAGATGCCGGTGCCGGCCCCGCGGTTTGAGGTATGGATGGCGAAGGCGGCCGGAGTGGCGTCAAAGACGTCGGCGGTGGTCACGATGCCCAGGGTCTTGCCGGAGGTGCGGGCCAGGTAAGAGGCCATGTATTCCACCCGCGGGTTGTCGAAGTTGTCGGTGGTGTCGTCGGGGAAGACGCCTTCCTGGTTGTTGGCGGCCTTGTTGCCGGTTGAATAGCAGGCCGCGCCGGGCGAGGAGTCGGTGACGATGGAGTTCAGCGAGTGGGTCTGGGCGATGGCGATGTTGGGGATCATGTCCACGGCCATCTTGGAGTTGGCCTTACCCATCTGCACGCCCTGGCCCATGATGCGGGCCGCGGTGCGATGGGCGATGCCGAAGCCGTCACCGAACATGAAGATGACGTTCTTCGCCTTGCGGCCGAGCGCCTGGAAACCTACGACTTCAAAATTGCCGTTGGCGACGACCTGTAAGCCATCGGACTGGAGGCCGGTCACACTGAAGGTATGCGCGCCCGGAGTGAGGTTGGAGTAGGCGCGAAGCACGGCCTGTGCTGTGTTCGCCGGCAAACCGGCCGCAGTTGCCGGGATCAGGGTCACCGGCAGGCCGACCACGTTTCCATCCACCCGGAACACGGCGCCGGTGATCGTCTGGCCGGCCTCGGGACGGATTGTGGCCGCGAGGTCAAACCGCTGCCCGCGAAAAAAGCGGGCGATGTAAGGCGGGGTGGCGTCGCCAAAGGTAAACAGTGCGCTTGGCGGCGTGAGCCGGGAGACGGTGGGAGCGGCGAGACCGGAAACGCCGCTAAACAGCGCGGCGGTCACACCGAGGGCGCCCAAGGCGCGATTCAGTATTCGATTCATGGCTTCTGATGGGGTTTTGGGGAACGAAGACGCAATCTACCTGGAGGTGGACTGCCTTCAGCGCCGGTTGGAGTCCGGCGCGGAAATCTGGGGAGCCGCCACGGTGACGGGCGGAGCTGCGGAAGCGGGCAGATCAAGGTGGAGGCGGACCATGGAATGACGGCCATCGGCCTCTTCCTGGTCGCCCACCTCCAGCCGGCCGGTTAGCAGCATCAATCCGGGAGTAAACGGAGTCACGGGAGCCGGGGTGCGGGGCAGGATGACCCGCACCGTGGTCGGCGGAAGGTCTTCCGCCAGGCCGAATTCCTTTTCGTGGCTGATGAGCGGCATCGGCGCCAGCAACAGGGTCCAGGGGGTCGCCTGAGCCTGCTTGACCATGAAGCCGAGGATTCGGACCCGCTTGTCATGGAATGAACTCAGGCGCTCGGTAATCTCCAGCCCTTTGGGTCCCACGGGCATCTTGAAGAACTCGTCAAAGCAGAGGTCGCTAACGCCGTCCGGAGCCGGCGGCAAAGCCGCAACCTTTGTCCGGAGCAACTCGGAAGGACGCGGCTGAGGTGCGGCTGAAGTGGTGGTTGCAGCCGGTGCGGATGCGGCGGCGAGTTTCGGTGCCCGTCGGGAGTGCTTTGGTTCGGCGGCAAAGGCACAAACTGCCAGGAGCAATGGCGCGGCGAACGCGGCAACATTTTGTAGCTTCATACGTGGGACAAAAAACACTGCGGCGAGGAAGCCGTGACTCCGTGGCATTCCGGAGTAGAACGCTCAACGGTTGAGTGAGGAACCGGGGGCGGCCGGCTTACGTCGACGTTACAGGATTGCGAATCGCCCACGAATGGCCGCTTACCTTCTGCGGGAACCAAACTTCCACTTGAGGGCAAACATGGCCGGGTTCGCCGTGGTGTTCGTAACATCGCGGCCCGCCTTCCTCCGGGGTCGCAGAGTTGCCCACGGAGCAAAGCGTGTTCGCGGGGGGGGCACCGCACTCATCGCCCGAATACGGTTTTGAAACGACGCGGTTCGGCGTTAAGCATTCCGCCGACATGGAAGCGACTTCTGCGCTCAAGCGCACTCCCCTCTACGCCGCCCACGTTCGGCTCGGCGGCAAGGTCATCGAATTCGGCGGCTGGGAAATGCCGGTGCAATACTCGTCCATCGTGGATGAACACCACTGTGTGCGCCGCGCCGCGGGGATCTTTGACATCTGCCACATGGGCGAAGCGCTTGTCACCGGACCCGGCGCGGAGGCGTTCCTGAACGAGACCCTGACCAACGACGTGCGCAAGCTCGCGGTCGGCGCCGGCCAATACTCCCAGATGTGCAACGAGCGCGGGGGCACGGTGGACGACCTCTACGTGTATCGGATCGTGCCCATGGAGTTTCTCCTGATCATCAACGCCAGCCGCATTGATGTGGACGTGGCGTGGCTGCAGGAACGCATCTGCGCCTCCGCACACCGCTCGGGCGTCATCTTTGAGAACGCTTCCGCGCGCCTGGGGGCCGTCGCGATTCAGGGACCGCGGGTGGCTGACTTTGTGAACCAGCTTTTCGCCGGTCCCTCGCTGGCCGGCACCGCAGTTGCCTGTGCGAACGAACTGAAGAAGAACGAGATCGGCGCGTGGAACTGGGACGGCCAGCGCATCTGGGTGGCCCGCACCGGTTACACGGGCGAAGACGGCTTCGAAGTGGTGGCGCCCGCCGGGATCATCGAAGACATCTGGAACAAGTCGCTCGCCGTGGGCCATGTCGGCTGCATTCAGCCTTGTGGACTCGGCGCGCGGGACACTCTCCGCACCGAAGTCTGTTATCCGCTGTATGGTCACGAATTGGACGAGCACACGTCGCCCATTGAAGCCGGCTTGGGCTTCTTCGTCTCGTTCGACAAGGGAGAGTTCGTCGGACGGTCGGTGCTGCTCGAACAGAAGGACCACGGTGTCCGGAAAAAGTCCGTGGCCTTCCGCATGACCGACAAGTCGCCGCCGCCGCGTCCGGGCTACGCCATCTTCAGCCAGGGCGCCAAGGTTGGCGACGTGGTCAGCGGGACGCAGAGCCCTTCGCTGAACCTCGGCATCGGGTTGGGCTGCGTGCCGCCGGAGTTGGCGGTCGCCGGAACCAATCTTGAGATCGAGATTCGCGGCCGCCGTTTCGCCGCCGAGGTGGTGAAGAAGCCGATCTACCGCAAAGCTTGAGCGGTCACCCGCGGCCGTTCGGCTGCCTTTCGTATGCCGGACATCCTGCTTGCCACACTCAACGCCAAGTTCATCCACGCGGCGTTCGGGCTGCGTTACCTGTATGCGAACTTGGGCGATTTGCAGCCGCGCGCGGCCATCGCTGAGTTCGACATCAACCAGAAGCCCATCGAGATCGCCGAGGCGATTCTGGCGCGCGAACCGCGCATCCTCGGGCTCGGCATCTACATCTGGAACGTCCGTCCGGCGACCGAGCTCGTCGGCATCCTGAAGCGGGCGCGGCCGGACCTGACGATCGTCCTCGGCGGACCGGAGGTGAGCTTCGAGACGGAGGAACAGGAGATCGTCCGGCTCGCGGATCATGTCATCACCGGCGAGGCGGACCTGAAGTTTGCCGAGGTCTGCCGGGAGCTGCTCCGGGAACGGAACGGAGTGATGGAGTCCGGGAGTGATGGAGTAAACGCTGACTCCAGCACTCCATCACTCCACCACTCCGTCGGCTCTCTTCCCAAGGTCATCTCCGCCGAGCTGCCGGACCTGAACCGGCTCACGCTGCCCTACGACTACTACGACGCTCGCGACGTGGCTCATCGCGTCATCTACGTCGAGGCGTCGCGCGGTTGCCCGTTCACCTGTGAGTTCTGCCTGTCGTCGTTGGATATCCCGGTGCGGCAGTTCCCGCTCGACCGCTTCCTTGGCGCCATGCAGCGGCTGCTGGATCGTGGGGTCACGCAGTTCAAGTTCGTGGACCGGACCTTCAACCTGCACCTGCCGACGAGCACGGCGATCCTCCGCTTCTTCCTCGAACGCTGGCGACCGGGCCTGTTCATCCACTTTGAACTCGTGCCGGACCGGTTGCCGGAACAGCTGCGGGAGTTGATCGCCCAGTTTCCGGCCGGAGCGCTCCAGTTTGAGGTCGGTCTTCAGACATTGAACGAGGAGGTCGAGCAGCTCATCAGCCGCCGTCAGAACCACACCCGGCTCGACGAAAACTTCCGCTGGATCCGCGAGCACAGCGGCGTGCATCTCCACGCTGACCTGATCGCCGGTCTTCCGGGCGAATCGCTCGCCAGTTTCGCCGCCGGTTTCGACCGGCTGCTGGCGCTGGGGCCGCAAGAAATTCAGGTCGGAATCCTGAAACGTCTCCGCGGCACCCCCATCATCCGGCACGACACCGAGTGGGCGATGGCCTACAGCCCGCATCCGCCCTACGAAGTCCTGCAAACCCGGCACATGGATTTCGCCACGCTGGGCCGGCTGCGGCGTTTCGCGAGCTTTTGGGACCTCTATGGAAACAGCGGCAACTTCACCGAGACGCTGCCCTGCGCCGTTCTGGACGTTCCTGGCCTTCAGCGACTGGCTGCACGGACAGGGCGTCAAAACGAGCGGCATTGCGCTCACGCGTCAATACGAGCTGCTCTGGAAGTATCTCACGGACCAGCAGGGCCGGTCGGCGGAGGCAATCGGCCGGGTCATGCTGAACGATTACTCGCGGGGCGGACGAAAGGGCGTGCCCGCCTGGCTGGGTGGTGGAACCCGGGCCGTGTCAGCCGTAAGCGGCAAGAAAAGTCCGCTGCCAAAACGTCAGTCCCGGCACCTGGCCGACCGTGGCGTTACGCCGCAAACCCGATCGTCAGCCGGCCCCGCACTCTGACGTCTCCGCGGGCGATGGCGGCGACGGCGGCAGGATACAACTCCCGTTCGGCCGTTTGGATGCGGGCGTGCAGTGTTTCCGCCGTGTCGCCGTCCCACACGGGCACGGCGCGTTGACCGATGATCGGTCCGGTGTCCACGCCCTGATCGACGTAATGGACCGTGCAGCCGGTGAACTTCACCCCGTAGTCCAACGCCTGCTTCCAGGCGGCCAGGCCGGGAAACGACGGCAGCAACGACGGATGGATGTTCACGACGCGTCCTTTGAAGGCGCGCAGGAACTCGCCCTTCAGGATCCGCATGAAGCCGGCGAGCACTACCAGGTCCACCTCGGCACCACGCAGGGCGGCGAGATACGCGGCTTCGGCGTCCTCATCTAATTTGGTGCGAAATTTCCCCGGCGGCAGGAAGTGCGCGGGCAACCCGCGGTCGGCGGCGTGACCCAAGATTCCTGCGCCCTCGACGTCGCTGATCACGAGCGCGACTTCCGCGGGCACCTGGCCGGCGGCGATGGCGTCGGCAATGGCGACGAAGTTGGAACCCTTGCCGGAGCCCAGCACTCCGAGACGGAACGGACGGTTTGAAGGCACGCGACAGCGTAGGCACGCCAACCGAGTGGGTCTCAAGGCGGGAAAATCCAACTGCTCCTTGCGTCGGGGTTTGCCAAACGGCGACAAACCGCACGTGCTGCTGGTTCTGTTGTTCGGCTTTCTGGCCTTGCTGAGTGCGGTCATCTTCGGATGGCAGCTCGCGGTGGCGCGCGAGTTTCCGCTGCACACGCGGCTGGCTGCGCCGGCACACTGCCCCGGCATTTCCGTGCTCAAGCCGCTCAAGGATGCGGACGAATTCACGCCCGCCTGCCTCCGGAGCTGGCTGGAACAGGACTATGGCGGACCGGTCGAAATCCTCTTTGGTGTGGTCGAACCAACCGACCCGGCATGCGGCGTGGTGCTGGAACTGCTGAAGGAGTTCCCCGACGCCGACGCGCGGCTGGTCTTTTGTCCCGACCGCGGCGCGGCGAACGCCAAGGTGGGCATCCTCAGCCAGCTTGAAGCTGCGGCCCGGCATGGCGTGGTCGTGGTGAGCGATGCGGATGTGGCGGCGCCGGACGATCTGCTGGCGCAGTTGGCCGCGCAGTTGGACCTGCCGGGAGTCGGCCTCGTGACGTGTCCGTATCGCACGGCCAATCCGGCGACGGTGCCCATGAAGCTGGAGGCGGTGGCGGTGAACGCGGACTTCTGGAGCCAGGTGCTGCAGGCGCGTTCGCTGGGCCCGCAGGGCTTTGCCCTCGGTGCCACGATGGCGTTGCGGCGGACCACGCTGGAAGAGGCCGGTGGTTTTGCCGCGCTCGAACAGTTTCTCGCCGACGATTTCCTCCTCGGCCGTCGCGTCGCGGAAAAGGGTGGCAGCATCGCCCTGTGCCCCGTCGTGGTGGATTGCTGGGATCCGCCCCAGGACCTGCTCGCCGTGTGGCGGCATCAGCTCCGCTGGGCACGGACGATCCGGACCTGTTTGCCGCAGCAGTTTGCGGCCAGCATCTGCAACAACGTCACCCTGTGGGCATTCGCGTTTGATGCCGCTGCCCGCGGGAACCGCTTCGCCTTTGGCTCTTACTTGGCCGGTTTGCTCCTCCTGGGACGGATCGTGGGCGCGTGGTGGCTGCAACGGCGGATGGGTGTCGGCGCGGGCCTTTTCTCATCCGCTGTCCTGGTGCCGGCGAAAGATCTCCTGAACGTGGCCCTGTGGGTCGCTGCGTTCGCCGGCAACCGCGTGACCTGGCGGGGCGTGGACTATTCCGTCGCGCCCGACGGCCGATTGACCCGGCTTGGCTAAGCACCGGGAGTGACCTCACCACACCCGGGCCCAGAGCAGCTTGAGGTAACGGCTCTCCAGGCAATTCGACATCACCGGATGATCGGCGCCGGCGCCGGTGCGGTCGAGGAACTGCAGCTTGCGGCCGACGCGATGCGCGCTGCGGATGGCCATCTGCTCAAACTCGCCCGAGCCGAGCTGTCCGGAGCATGAGCAGGTCACGAGCAGTCCGCCGGGTTTGGTGATGACCATGCCGAGCGAGTTGAGGTCCTCGTATTTCAACATGCCCTCGGCGAACACCTCTTCGTCGCGGCCGTCGATGAGCTTGGGCGGATCCAAGACCACCACGTCGAACTTCTTGCCGTCCTTACGCATCTGCCGGGCGTAGCTGAAAGCGTCACAATGGACCCACTCCACTCGGGTCTGGTTGAGGTTGGCGTTACGCTTGGCCTGCTCGATGGCGTTCTCGTCGAGGTCCACCGCGGTCACTTCTGCGGCCCCGCCAAGCATCTTGGCCGCGAGGGCGAAGCCCCCGGTATAGCAGCAGAGGTCCAGCACCTGGGCGTCCTTGCACCAGCGGGTCAGGGCGCGGCGGTTTTCCCGCTGATCGCAAAAGAACCCCGTCTTGTGCCCGGTGGCAAAGTTCACCTCGTAGCGGATGCCGTGCTCGCGGATCTTCACCGTGCGGACCTCATCGGAGGCGATCTCCCCAACGCGAATGCTCTCGTGCTTGGCCACCGGATGATCGACCTCGATGACGGTGCGGGTCGTGCCCAGGCGAGCCTTGAGGTGTTCCAGAAACTTGGGCAGGCGCTGCCAGATCCCGAGGCTGTGGATCTGGACGCTGAGCACGTCGGCAAACTTGTCCACGACGAAGCCGCTCAAGCCGTCGCCGTCGGAGTGGATCACGCGGAAGGCATCGGACTGGGCCGGCAAATCGAGCACCTTGAGCCGGAGGTCCAAGGCGCGGTCAATCAGGCCGATGAAGGCGTCTTCGCCAAAGGCATCGTCACCGTGGTGAATGACGCGCAGCGGCACTCGGGCGAGCGGATTAAACAGCCCGTGGCCGAACGGGCGACCGTTTTTGTCGATGACCGTGACAAGGCTCCCCGGCTTCGCGTCCGGCGAGACCGCGCCGACCATCGCGGGGTAGATCGCCGGCGCGTAGCTGAAGGTCTTCATCTGCACCCACGGCTTGGGCCAATGCTCGCTGCCCTCCGGGGCCGCCTTGGGCCGGATCCCGCCGGACATGGGGCGTGGCGCTGGCCGTGCCCATGGGCCTACCGGCGCCCCTCGGCGAGGGGGCAGGGAATAGGAACCGGGGCGGGACCGCGAATAACCGTCGTTCATCTGGCGAGGCGTAGCGGCATTTGGCCCGGTTGAGCAATGCGGAAGTCCGAACTTTTCGGTGCGAAGGCGTGTCGTGCATGACCTTCCTGGAGCGAGCCAAGGAGGCGGCAAAGCAGCCAAAAGCGGTGAGGCCGGGACGTAATCTGTGCGATCGTCGGGCGATCCCAGATTGCGGAAATCATTTCCGGAGCCGCAACCACTCCTCCGGTTGCCGGGTTGCGACGGCACTAGACCAAACCGCTTCCGGCGAGTATGGGGTTGCAGCGTCCGACGACCTTCGGGTCCAGATCCACCGTCCAAAGTGTCCTATCGCACCCAATGAGAACGCTGCCCTCCGCGCCCTTAGCGGCGCTGCTTCTCACGCTCGCCCTCGTGCTTCTGCCTCCCGTGGGCGCGGCCGTAACGCCGCCCGACGGCATCGGCGGTGGACCGGGCAGGGTGGCATCCAAAGCGCCCTACGGTGGTTCCGACCCGGCGGCGAAACGCGAATTCGTGGCCGGGGGGGCGGCCCATGACGGCAGCGGGCATCCGGAATCGTGCGTGAGCTGCCACGAGAAGACCAACCCGACCATGGTGTCGGCATGGCAGCAGAGCCGCCACGCGGCCAAAGGGGTGGGTTGCGCCGGCTGCCACGGGGACAACCACAGCCGGATCTTCGAGGTCAAGGGGCGCGTCAGCGCGGCGGTCTGCGGTTCGTGCCACGCCAAAGAAGTGAAGGAGTTCGACCGCAGCCTGCACGCCCAGGCGATGGACCTGTTGAAGACGGATCCGCGGCTTGAACGGTTGTCGCCCGTGATGGCGGACCAATCTTGCAACGCCTGCCACAAGATCGGGGTCCGCTCCGCCGACGGCAGCCGGGGGCAGTGCAATTCCTGCCACAGTGGCCATTCCTTTTCGGCCGCGGAAGCCCGCCGTCCCGAGGCCTGCGCGGTCTGTCACACGGGCCCCGATCACCCGCACCTGGAAATGTGGCAGGCGAGCAAACACGGCCAGCTCTTTGCCGCGGAGGCGACCCGCAGCCAGGCACCCACCTGTGTGACCTGTCACATGCCGGGCGGCACCCACGATACCGGTATGGGGCTCACGCTGGGGAACGTCGCCAACGGGGCGGTGCTGGAGTCGTCCAATGCGCCGGTGAAGATGCGGTTCATCAGCGAGACCGAGGCGGAGCGCCAGCGCGGCGTGATGGTCAAGACCTGCCTGCCGTGCCATTCGTCACGATTTTCCAACGAGAACCTGGCCAGCGCCGACCAGGTCAAGCTGGAAGCGGACTCGTTGTTGGGCGAGGCGGCGGAAATCATCGCCGGACTTCAGCAGGCGGGACTGATCGGTGAAAGACCTCGCCCCCCCGGAAGACCGGACTTGAGCACTGAAGCCGCAACCGGTGGCGCCGGTCCCACCGGTTTGGTGCCCGATTTCGAGGGGCCGACGCTGATCGAGCAGCGCTTTTTCGACATGGTCAAATTCCACCACGCCACTACCTTCAAGGGGGCTTACCACCAGAGTCCGGTGCATACCCACAACCTTGGCTTTCTTCGGCTGAAGCAGGACTTGAACTTTATCAAACTCGAGGCGGTCCAGCTCCGAAAAGGAATTCCCGCCCGAACCCCTAATCCGACACCACGATGAAACAGAATCGAATCAACCTCCTTTCCGTGCTGCCCGTCTCGGCGCGCCTCGCGTCCCGGTTCGGCCGGCTGATTTTCACCCTGGCCCTCGTGTCCGGTGCGCTGGGGATTCCCTCCTTGGCCCAGGAAACGAAGGATGATCCGAGCCGGATCATCCAATACCGTGGCCCCATGCCGCTCCTGCCCAAGGAGCAATGGGGACGCGAAGTGAAACTGAAGTTTGAACTCTACCGTTCGCCCGACGGAGGCGCATCCTTCTGGAAGGAGACCCGGATGGTATCCGTGAGGAACGACGGCTGGGTGGCGGTCGATCTCGGTCAGGTGGCCGCGCTACCGGACGAGGCGTTTACGACCCCGTTTCGCTTCCTGGCGATCTGGCATGACAAAGTGGAGTTCGTGCCGCGCAAACAGGTCGCCAGTCTGGCCTACGTGGCCGCGCCCGGGGAAATCTACCTTCCGACCGTGAACAAGGCTTCGGTCCAACCCTCAGACGGGGCCAAGCCCCTCGGTCAACTGGTGGATTGCGGCACGTTTCGCATGGAGGCGAAGCCGCGTTCACCGACCACCTGGCTGGGTGCGGTGGCAAGTGCCCGGCAACTCGGTGCGCGCCTGCCGACGTTTGAGGAATGGTATGGTGCCTACGACGGAAAGGCCTCTCCGCAGCTGCTGGACATGAAGGGCCATTATGAATGGGTGATTCCGTGGGTCTATGAGCCGACGATCCACGCCCGGCTGCACGAACTCTACCGGGGAAAGTCGGTCGCCTGCTATTACGAGGAACTGAGTCCGATGAATCCCTACGCATTCCGGTTGGTAGAGGTCGGCGACATCAAGCCCAACCCGTGATAGGACGAGGGCAAACCCACACCCAAGCTTTGGCTGAATGAGCAGGGGACGGGACGCGTGTTTGTGTGCATTCCCGGCCACTTCACCTCGACCATCGACGATCCGCTCCACCGCGGGGCGCTGCTGCGCGGCTTCGCCTGGGCCGGCCGGCAGCCAGTGGATCGTTTCTAGGAACTCGTGCTTATCGGAGCAAGGATCGGAAACTAGGGCGCTTACCGTTGTTCATTCTTTTAACAAGCGATACGTAGGACGCTTTTCTGGATCCGGCTGGATTCCGTCACGCTGGCCAGGTGGAGCGTCTTTGATTCTCGACCACTGAGTGCCATTGAACTCGGCATAGGCATTTCCGCGCTCCAGCCGCAGGTAGTTCTCCTTCTGAAAGTGATCGGAAAACGCCTTAACGCCGGTCGGATCAAGTGTGCCTGAGTAAACTACAATCTCAGCGAGGTCGACTTGAGCGCAGTTTCCCCCATTTAAATCTGCGCCAAAAACCCCATTGGGAACGTCCAACGATCCAATGTCGGCGCGAAACGGCAGCGTGAGTGTTCGCAACTCACGACCGTCAACGATGATCCGCAAAAGCGTTTCCCTGTCAGTGAGCCCAACTTCGCAGCCCAAATAGAAAAACTCGTGAATCGGGATTCCAGCGCCACCGACGGGGATCTGGATTGGATGCGGTTCATTCTTCGCGTCGGTGAATGACATGGTGAAGATGTTGTCTCTAGTGACATACACCGACAGTCGCTCCTTTGAGGTGCTGCCAATGTCGAAAAGGTATTTGCGTCGATCTGCAGGCAAATGATGGAGGCGAATGCGACAATGTAACGAGAACCCAGGAAGCTTAGCGGCGAACAGTGTGGTAGCTGGTCGAGATTCCTTTGCCCAAAGCCTATCTTGATACCAGCAGAAACTTGCAACGACAGCGAACACTGCGGCTGCGCAGTATGCCCAAAGAGAAAAATCCCGATGCTGTGCGTTTGTAACACTAGCGACGATCAGCGCTAGACCGCTAAGCACTCCTAAAACATAGACGGCGACTTCCATGCGAGAACGGTAGCGTTCGGGTAACTTCGCGGCGAGATGTCGCTTCGCAGCTTTGGGCGGCCTTCGAAGCTTTTTAGTTCGTTTTCTGCGGCTCACGGACAACTTTCGTTAGTGTTTCCGCATTTGCGACAGAAACCAATGCTCGAATTGCCGCCTGAAAAGCTGTCAGCCATAATTGCTATCGGGTTGAGCCGCATCGCCAATCCACGTCATCCTTAAGTCATGCGTCGGCCGCGCAATGCTCTTTCTGTAAATTCGGTGAGCATCAGTTGGTGAGTGGGGTTTTGGGGACGAGGCTGAGGTAGATTTTCCCGGTTTCCCAATCC
>JAYUSF010000097.1:0-22001 GCA_043755815.1 Verrucomicrobiota bacterium | reverse complement strand
TCGGGCGATGGTGGGATAGACGGAGTGGGAATCCTTCAAATCAACCCGTTCGTTAGCTTTCAGGTTCTTTTCCAGTGCAAACGTTACGAACGTTCTGTGAGCCCATCCCAGGTCAGGGATTTCCGAGGCGCGATGGAGGGACGAGCTGACAAAGGGATTATCATCACTACGGGAACCTTTACTTCCGATGCCCGCAAAGAAGCTCTGCGAGATGGCGCGCGCCCGATTGAGCTGGTTGATGGTCAAAAGCTGATTGAGATGTTTGAGCGCCTTAAACTGGGCCTCAATCCGGTCCAAACGTTTGAGGTCGATCTGGAGTTCTTCAACGATTTTCGTGACCCGGTGGACACGGGCAGAAAAGTCGAAGCGCAATGAGCTTTTCGCCCTCAATCCTCTGGCTCATCCCCGCGCTGCCCCTTCTGGCGGCGGCCATCATCGCGCTGCTGAAACGGCCGCAGCGCAAGCCGGCCGCTGCGCTGGCCATCGGTTCGCTGGTGCTGGCATTCCTGGTTTCCTGCGTGGCGTTCGCGGCCACGCTGCGACCGGCCGCCGGGGAAGGGGCCGTGCGGTTGGTCCACAACTTTGCTTGGTTTGACCTGGGCGAATCCGCGCTCCGGCTCGGCTGGCTGCTGGATCCGCTGACGGCCGGAATGCTGGTCATGGTCACGTTCGTCGGCTCGCTGATCTTCATCTTCAGCGTCGGCTATATGGAGCACGACGAGAACTTCACCCGCTTCTTCGGGTTCCTCGCCCTGTTCGCCGCTGCGATGCTCGGCCTGCTCATCGCCAATAACCTGCTGTTCCTCTTCATGTGCTGGGAACTGGTCGGCGTGGCGTCCTATCTCCTCATAGGTTTCTGGTTCCACAAACCCAGCGCGGCGGCGGCGGCCAAGAAGGCGTTCATCACCACACGCATCGGCGACCTGGGCTTCCTGCTCGGCATCGTGTGGCTCTACCACGAGACCGGCTCGCTGCTCTTCTACGACAACGGCGCCGGCTGTCTTGAACAGGGTGCCATCGCCAAGCTGGTCGCGCAGACCACCGTCGGTGGCATGGCGGTCAGCACGGCGATCTCGCTGCTGCTGTTCTGCGGCGCGGTCGGCAAGTCCGGCCAGGTGCCGCTCCATGTCTGGTTGCCCGACGCGATGGAGGGCCCCACGCCGGTCAGCGCGCTGATCCATGCCGCGACGATGGTGGCGGCGGGTGTGTTCTTGGTGGCGCGGGTGTATCCGCTGATGGAAGCGACGCCGGAATCGCTCGCCCGGTTGAGTCAACCAAGCTCCGCCCTTGTGGCGAGTGTCCAAGCGTCGCCCGACAACTCCACAAGCCGCCCCCTCACCCCGGCCCTCTCCCCTGGGGAGAGGGCGAATGGAGTTCAGCCCGTCCGGCAAACCGGCACCGCTCAGTCCGCAGTAGGGCGGCCCACGATTCCCCCTCTCCCTGAGGGAGAGGGCCGGGGTGAGGGGGAAGCCCACGCAACATCTCACCCTCCGGTAGCCACGACTGCCCTGACGGTCGTCACTTGGGTTGGCGCGATAACCGCACTGTTCGCCGCGCTCATCGCGGTCGCCCAGAACGACATCAAGCGCATCCTCGCCTACTCCACCGTCTCGCAGCTAGGCTACATGATGCTGGGACTGGGCGTCGGCGGTCCGGCGGTAGGCATGTTCCACCTGTTGACGCACGCGTTCTTCAAGGCGCTTCTGTTCCTCGGCGCGGGCTCCGTCATTCACGGCAGCCACCATGAACAGGACATCCGCCACATGGGCGGACTGCGGAAGCTGATGCCGGTGACCTTTGCGACCTACTCCGTGGGCATGATGGCGCTGGCGGGCTTCCCGCTGGTGTTCTCCGGCTTCTGGAGCAAAGACGAGGTGCTGCACGCCGCGATGGTCTGGACGCCGTCCAAGCTGCCGTTCGTCCTCGCGCTGTTCGGCGCGGTGCTGACCTCGTTCTACATGACGCGGCAGATGTGGTATGTGTTCTTCGCGCCCCGGGTGGAGGCGACCCACGCAGAACCGGCCGCGCACCACGACGACCATCACGGCCACGCCCACGAGCCCCACGAAAGCCCACGTGCGATGACCGTCCCGCTGGCGATCCTTGCCGTCGCGACCATCCTCATCAGCCTCTTCGCCACACCCGTGTGGCCTTGGTTCCACGCCTATCTCGGCGGGCATCTCGACCACCTGCATGTCGGCTGGAGCGCCGATTCCGCCGCCCTGCTGACCATGGTGCTGTCCGTCATCGCCGTGGCGGTCGGTGTGGGCGTTTCGTGGCGCCTTTACAGCCGCAGTTCGACCGCGACCGACGCCGTGGGTTGCCGCTTTCCGCGCCTGTTCAAGGCCCTCGAAGGCCGCCTGTATGTGGACGAGTTCTACGCCGCCACCGTGTTCCGCCTGAACGCCGCCGTGGCCGTGCTGAGCGACTGGTTTGACCGCTTTGTCTGGGGTTCCGTGGTGGAACTCACCGCGCTGATCGCGAAGGGGCTGGCCCTCGTGAGCCGAAGCGTGGACGAGCAGGGCATCAACGTCGGATTCGACGCCGGCTGCGAGACCACCCGCGGCGCCGGCTGGCTGGCGTCGAAGCTCCAGAACGGCCAGACGCAATGCTACCTCCGCATCCTCGGGACCGGCGTGGTGATGCTGATCGTGGCGCTCGCCTGGATGGGAGGGAAAGGATGAATAAGCTGCGCGAGCAACCGACCGCCGCGTCCGTCATCCGTAGGAGCCGACGTAAGGAGGCTCTGATTGAAGCCACGGAGTGGCGCCAGAAAGTAGCCCACAGCGTGAGCCGTGGGATTGATGCCACAGAACCGGACGAGCCCCTGAGGGGCGACAGCGGATTGGCATCATTGGTTCAGAGCTTTTCGGTTCTGTCGCCCCTCCGGGGCTTGACGTGTAATTCAACGCCTGACCCACGGCTCACGCCGTGGGCTACCCTCTGTCGCGCCTACGGTGCTGGGGAATACTCTACATTTCTCGCGGCCGCATGATCTCGAACCTCATCACCCTCCTGACGCTGACCCCGCTGGTCGGGGCGTTGCTGCTGGCTCTCACCGGCGACCGGGGCGAACGGTCCGCCAAGCGCGTCGCTCTCGGTTTCGGTTTTCTCGCCCTGTTGGAAACGCTGCTGCTGGTGGCCGGCTTCGACGGCAAATCCGCCGCGCTCCAGTTCGTCGAACGCCACGCGTGGATTCCCTCGCTGGGCGTCGAGTATTTCGTGGCGGTGGACGGACTGAGCATCCTGCTCGTGCTCCTGTCGGCGCTGCTGGTGCCTTTTGCGGTCGCCGTCAGCGGCGGAGTCGGTGACCGCCCACGCACGTTCTACGCGCTGATGCTCCTGTTGCAGGCGGGGCTGTTCGGTGCCTTCACCGCGCTGAACTTCTTTCACTGGTTCATCTTCTGGGAAATCTCGCTCGTCCCCGCTTACTTCCTCATCAAGCTCTGGGGCGGCCCGACCCGGCGCGCGGCGGCCACGCAGTTCTTCATCTACACCTTCGTCGGCAGCGTCGCGATGCTGCTGGCCATGCAGGCGGTGTTCCTCGCGACCGGCACGTTCGACCTGCCCAAGCTCGCCGAACTCGCCCGCTCCGGCGAACTGGCGCGCGGCCTCGAAGCGAAGCTCCACTGGACCGGCCTGTCCGCGTCCGCGCTGGGCACGGTGCTGTTCGTGGGCGTGTTCCTCGGCTTCGCCGTGAAGGTGCCGCTGATGCCCTTCCACACCTGGCTCCCCGCGACCTATGCCGAGGCGCCGTCCAGCGTTACCATGCTGCTCACCGGCGCGATGTCGAAGATGGGCGTCTATGGCTTCCTGCGCATCCTTGCGCCGCTTTTCCCAGGCCAACTGCGCGATCTGCTCGGCCCGCTGATGGCGCTCGCGGTGCTGACCATCGTTGCGTCCGCCTTCGCCGCCTTCGCGCAGAAGGATCTCAAGCGGATGCTCGCCTACTCCTCGATCAACCACCTCGGCCTGTGCCTGCTCGGCCTGTTCGCCGCGATGCAGCCGACCGCGAACACGGCCGTGTGGCAGACCGAGAAGGTGGCCGCACTCAACGGCGTGCTGCTCCAGATGTTCAACCACGGCCTGACCGCTGCGGCGCTGTTCGGCTTCGTGGCCCTGCTCGAACGCCGCTCCGGCGGCCTGCGCGGCCTCGATGACTTCGGCGGACTCCGCAAGGTCGCTCCCGTCTTCGCCGGCCTGATGGGCATCTCGATCTTCGCCTCGCTGGGGCTGCCCGGCCTGAACGGCTTCATCGGCGAATTCCTGATCTTCAAGGGCGCGTTCCCGCTCGCGCCCTTCGCCGCCGCTCTCTCGACGCTCGGCCTGCTGCTCACCGCCATCTTCCTGCTCACGCTGATCCAGCGCGTCTTCGCCGGCCCGCTGAATGAGCGTTGGAAAATCTTCCCCGACCTCACCCGTGGCGAGCTGTTCGTGTTCGCCCCCGCCGTGGCGCTGATGTTCGTGCTCGGCGTCGCGCCGCAGCTTGTCGTGAGGCTGATTAACCCGACCGTAATCGAGACCGTGAACCGCCTGACACCATGACCGCGCGAACACAAAAATGCGGTCTGGAAGAAGAGTTATGAGAATCTTTGGGAGCAACCGGGTCAGCTGGCTGCGAACAGCAACTCAAGCGCATCGTAGAAAGCTCCGGGTGGCGCTGGTGTTGGGCGGAGTGACTCTTGCTGCATTCGTGTGGTCCAAAGCGGCTAGTTACCTTGGTGAGCCGCGCTACGCTGGCAGACGACTTAGTGAATGGGTGTCGGAGCTTTGGGACGAATCCAACGTCACTCCATCTTCGGCGCAGGCCATCCAGACAATCGGAACCAACGCGATCCCTTGGCTGCTAGAAGAACTGCGGGCTAACGGAAGTTGGCCAGAGCGTTTCAACGTAGCCATCTACAAGCTGAAGTTTATTGACTACAACCGATATCGGTTGAGCACACCTCACGAACGGCGAGTGCGGGCGCAAGTGGCCTTTTGGATACTCGGCACAAATGCACAACCGGCAGTTCCTGAACTGGTGCGATTGGTTGAAAGAGTGGAATACCCATTCCCCGTCCTTCACTCACTAGCTGGGATCGGACCAGTAGCAGTGAACCCGCTAAAGGCGCTGATAACGGATTCGCGGGATGGGTATGTGCAAGCTGAAGCGGTTAACGCGGTGGTAGCCGCATTTCAGGGGCTACGATTGTCTGCAGCAGAAGCGGAATTCTTGCTGCCGGAGCTTATCGCGTTGACCAATTCACCCGACCGAAACGTGAAGGCGACTGCTCTCAACGCACTGAACAAGATTCGCAAATCAATAGCCGTTGCTGAACGCGGGTCGCTTAGAATCGAAGAATAGGACACTGATGCTCGCCTGGACCATCTACATTTCCTTCGCTGCCGCGGCGGCGATGTTCCTGCTCAAGCCGGACAGCCGGCAGGGCGCGCGTGTGTTGGCGTTGGTGGCGGCGTTGGCCGGACTCGCGGTCGGTTTGGTCGGCGCCGTGCAGCACGCGGGCGGCGGTTTGGTGACGATCCAGAAGCTGCCTTGGGTGCCGACGATTGGCGCGGAGTATCACCTCGCGGCGGATGGCATCAGCCTTACGCTGGTGATCCTCACCGGCTTGGCGGCGGTCGTCGGAATCCTCTTCTCGTGGAACGTCGAGCACCGCACGCGCGAGTTCTTCGCCTGCTACCTCGCGCTGATCGGCGGCGTGTATGGCGTCTTCCTGAGCTTCGATTTGCTGCTGCTGTTCGTCTTCTACGAGATCGCGATCATCCCGAAATACTTCCTCATCGCGATCTGGGGTTCGACGAACCGCGAATACGCGGCGATGAAGCTGGCGCTCTATTCGTTCATCGGGAGCGCGATGGTGCTGGCCGGACTGGTCGCGGCCTACGTCGTCAGCGGCGCGCAGACGTTCAACCTGGTCGAACTGGCCAAGTATCCGTTCCCGGCGTCGTTCCAGAACTGGGCCTTCCCGCTGGTCTTCGTCGGCTTCGCGATCCTTGCGGGCCTGTGGCCGTTTCACACCTGGGCGCCCACCGGTCACTCGGCCGCGCCGACCGCCGCCTCGATGCTGCTCGCCGGCGTGGTGATGAAGCTCGGCGCCTACGGCTGCCTGCGCGTGGCGATGACGCTGTTCCCGGAGGGTCTCGCGGCGTGGCGGGACGTCTTCGCCGGTCTTGCGGTCGTGGGCATCGTCTATGGCGCGCTGGTGTCGCTGACGCAGCGCGACTTCAAGTTCGTCATCGGCTACTCGAGCGTGAGCCACATGGGCTTCGTGCTGCTGGGTCTGATGACGCTCTCGACCATCGGCCTGAGCGGCGCGGTGCTCCAGATGTTCTCCCATGGCGTGATCGCGGGACTGCTGTTCGGGGTCGTGGGCCGCATGGTCTATGACCGCGAACACACCCGCGACCTCGACGAACTCCAGGGCCGTCGGCTGAGCCGCACGATGCCGTTCGCGGCGGTGACGTTCGTGATCGCCGGACTCGCCTCGATGGGCTTGCCCGGCTTCAGCGGCTTCGTGGCGGAACTCAAGGTGCTGATCGGCGCCTGGCAAACCTTCCCGAAACTCGCCGTGATCGCCGGCGTTGGCATCGTGCTGGGTGTGGCCTATACGCTGCGGGCGGTGCAGAAAGCGTTCTTCAGCGGCGACAAGGAGGATGTGCCCGGCGCGGTCCACGACGGACACGGGCACGGCGAATCCGCCATCACGCTACCTGAGAAGGTCGGCGGCGTGGTGTTGATCACGACGACCCTGGTGGTCGGGCTTTACCCGAAGCTGCTGCTCGACTGGATTGTGCCGAGCTTCGCTTCGCCGCTCTTCGACGGCCTGCGGAGAGGAGGACTGTTGTGAACCCGATCGCAAAGGGCAGACGCCATGTTGTAGCGCAGACTGGCAGTCTGCCGTGTCGCGGATTGGCAATCCGCAGCCACTGTCCAGATTCGACGCCTAGCCGACTGCCAGTCGGCGAAACAGCAGGTTGGCAACCTGCGCTACGAGGTTGGCGGCAGATCATGGAGGTGATGTTTGAAGTATGCCCGCCCTCACCCCGGCCCTCTCCCCCGAGGAGAGGGGGAATGTTACCGGCAATGGGTAACCCCACTTGCCAAGGTCTTCGCTTCAGCTGGGTATTGAACTGTCCTCGGCAGCCTGACTTGTGGAGTCTCGGAATGGCGGCGCGCCATCCCCTCTCACTGAGGGAGAGGGCCAGGGTGAGGGGGAAGCGCGTGGAGTTTCCTGGCATCGCCCTTGAATGCCGTGTCGCGACCTCCACGAAAGGAGGCCTGCTATGACCAACACGGATTATCTCCGCCTGCTCAAGCTGCTCGCACCGGAATGCGTGGTGGTGCTGACCGTCTTCCTGGTCCTGCTCGCCGATCTCCAATTCTGGCGGAGCTGGAGCGTTCGCGCCCGAAGCATGGGTGCCGCGTCCATCCTGACTCTGGGCTTTGGGGTGGCGGCCGGGCTGCTGGTGTGGAAGCGCGCGGTCACGGCCGATCTGCTTGGGGGCACGCTGGTGCTTTCGCCGGTTTCCCAATACGTGAAGGTGGCCCTGCTCGGGCTTGCCATCGTCACGGCCTGGCTCTGCACGGAAGGCGAGTTCACGAAGCACGTCGGCGAATTCGTCGCCCTGATTGCGCTGGCGACGGCGGGGATGATGTTCCTCGTCAGCACGGAGAACCTGCTGATGGTTTTCGTCGCCCTGGAACTCGTCAGCCTGTCGCTCTACGTGATGACGGCCTTCAACAAGCGCAGTCCGCGTTCGGCCGAGGCGGCGCTGAAATACTTCCTGTTCGGCGGCATGGCGGCGGCGTTCCTGCTCTTCGGCTTCAGTTTCCTCTACGGCCTGACCGGGTCCATCCACCTGCCGACCATCGCGGCGAAGATTTCCTGGCAGGCGGCCGATCCGCTCACACTGGTGGCCATCGTGCTCGTCGTGGCCGGCTTCGGCTTCAAGATCGCGGCGGTGCCGTTCCACCTCTGGGCGCCCGATGCCTACGAAGGCGCCCCGGCCCCGGCGGCGGCGTTCATCGCCTCCGGTTCCAAGGTCGCGAGCTTCTTTATTCTCGGAAAGCTGCTTCAAGTCGGCCTGCCCGGGGTCGCGGGCAGCGGTGCGTGGAAGGCGTTCACGCCGGGTTGGATCGCCGTGGTCGCGATCGTGGCCACGGCCTCGATGGTTTTCGGCAACCTGGCTGCGCTGGCCCAGTCGAACCTGCGCCGCCTGCTCGCCTATTCGGCCATCGCCCACGCCGGCTACGCGATGCTGGCGCTGATCGGCGGTTCCCAGTCGGCGCTGCTCTACTATGCGATCACCTATGCGGTGACGGCGGTGGGCGCGTTCGGTGTGATCGCAGTGGTGGAAAACCGCACGGGCAACGAGGCCATCGCCGGCTTGGCCGGGTTGCGGAAACGATCGTTCCTCCTCTCGGCGGTGCTGACGGTCTTCATGCTGTCCTTGGCCGGCATCCCGCCACTCGCGGGTTTCTTCGGTAAATTCTACGTGTTCATCGCCGCGGCCAAGCAGGGAGCCGGCCTCGGCTACTGGTGGCTCGTGGCAGTCGCGCTCGCGACGAGCTGCGTGTCGCTTTACTACTACCTGCAGGTGCTCAAGCAGGTGTGGGTGACGCCGGCTGACGCAGGGCGGGGGAAGATTCCCGTGGGCCTTGTCGTTGGTGTGCTGCTGGTGGTGCTGGCGGTGGCAGTCGTGGCCGCGGGTGTCGCACCGGAGCCGTTGCTGCGGGCGCTCGCCGCAACCGGGGTTGCGCGCGTCGAGGTAAACCCGATGGCGGACT
Source organism: Verrucomicrobiota bacterium (assembly GCA_043755815.1). Lineage (GTDB taxonomy): Bacteria > Verrucomicrobiota > Verrucomicrobiia > Limisphaerales > UBA9464 > CAIWAH01. Next base: position 13,210 of record JAYUSF010000097.1, on the reverse strand, counting down.
GACGGGCTTCAAATGGCGGGGAAGGTGAAACCGCTCGTCCGTCCGCCCATTCCCGGGTGTCAGCGGCTGCCTTCCGGATTCAGGCGAGCGTCGCGGTGAAGTTCGGTCATGAGCTTCAGCGCCGCATCGACGAGCAATTCGCCGCTGCCGGCGGCGCAGCGGGCGCTGACCGGTTCGTAGTTGCCCTCCGCGTAGGCGCGACGATCCGGGATGTAGCCAATGCTGCCATTGGCCAGTTCGGCGATCATCGTCTGCTTGAACGGTGAGCGCTGCTTGATGGCCAGTCCGAGCTCCACGAAGACTTCGCCCGGCAGGCTGACCCACGCCAGTTCTTCGCCAAGGGCAAAGACCTGCACTTCAACTTCGAGGGGTTTGCCTTCGCGGGCGGCGACGTCGAGCACCTTGAAGGCGTTGACCAGCTTCATGAAGCCGTCGCGCGAGTTGTCCTTGGAGGTGCGCGCGTCAATCCGGGCTTGCGCCACTTCATCGTCCGTGACGCGGGGCAGGGGAAGCCGGACCATTTCGGAGCGCACCCGTAACGGCGCCGGAGGCACAGGGCGGAGCGACTTTTCCGCCTGGAGGACCGCCGCGGCGAGAATGGTGCCGATGCGCTGGGCTTCCTGCGGACCCGACTGGGTGCGGTTCCAGCTCACGTCGAGATGGTTGATGTTTCCGCAGGTGCCATTGGCAAAGAGCGTGATGCAGTTCGGGCCGTGATACTCCCCGATCCGCTTGGCCAAGGCGCCCGGGAAGTCAGCCGAGATCCGCGTTCCGCCGGTGGTGTCGGGGTGCATGGCGAAGTTCACGAACGCGGCGTAGGCGGGCACGAGCTGCCCGGGTGCGTGGGGCGGTTCGACCAGCAACACCGAAAGCTCCGGGTCGGTGACACCGGCCGGCAGCACAACATCAGGGTTCCGCTTGCCGGGGTTCCAGCTCACCGAGCCGTCGCGCATGAAGAAGCGGCGGTTGTAGGCGAGGCCGTCGCAGCGGCCGGTCGCGGCGCTCAGCGTGACGGTGGTGCGGGCGGCGTCGGCGAGGCGAACGCTTTCGGCGATGAGTTTCGGGAGTGAGCCGGTGTAGTCGGCGGCTAGCTGGCTGCCGCCGACCATCGCCTCGTTGAACGCATCGCGCGCGCCGCGGTTGCTCAGCTCAGGCCCGGTGTGGGCGTGCGTCGCGGTGAGGAGGACGTTGGTGCCGGGAATGCCGGTCAGCTTGGTGACTTCGGCGCGGGTTTGCGCCGTGAGCGCGCGGGTGGTCGAAATCAGATCCAGGGTGACGAGCGCAATCCGGGTCACGCCATCGTCGAGCACCAACGCCTTGGCGTGGAGGTCGTCCAGCACGCCGTCGGATCCGCGCGGGTGATAGTAGCCGGCCATCGGGGCGCCTGGGGGCGGAGTGATCACGACTTGGGCGGCCCCGGCTCGCAGGTCGGCCGCAGCCGAGGTGAACTGGAAGGCCAAGGCCAGAGCGGCCATCCCGGCAACAGGGGAACCGAAACTCATGGGGAGACGGTGAACGGGATGCGAATCGGCGGCCATACCGAATTGAGTGCGCGCGCCGGAATGTGGCGCCGGACCGGGACCGTTCAGCCGGCTACAACGGCAGTTTGGGCGAGCCTTCGTGGAACCGCCGGAGGTCCACGTCGTTGGGCTTTACGGTCTGACTCTGAATCCAAGGGGGCAGCTTCCCAATCCGTCTGGAGTCGGCGGAGTTGAGCTTCCAGCTTTCGGCATGGCCGTCGGCGAAGCTGAGCGTTGGCGAGCTGGCGTGGCGCACGGCCGGAAAATCCACCCAGAACCATTCGCCGGGTTGCGTCACGACAAAGCGGGCGTTCTCGATGCTGTTTTCGTGTTCATCGAGGAAGACGAAGGCTTTGGTCGGGGGCGGGCTGATTATCTGCGAGAGCCGATGCCAGCACGTCCGGTCGCGGGGGTCGGGGACGTCGTTCATGTAGGCGCTCATCGAAACGCTGCGGGACCGCCGGAGGCGGCCCTGGTCACGGACGGTGGAACGGTCGGCGGGGCATTTGTAAATGCCCGCCGCCTGATTGTAGGGATAGAGCAGCCCGCGGACGATGTTCGTGGTGCTTGTGTCGGTGAACGCGTTGCCGACGACCCACGTCCGGGCGGTGGCGTTGGCGCCTTCCCGGCCACCGGACAGGATGGTCTCGTTGGGTGGCAGGTCATCCTTGAAATCGTCGATGTAGAGCAGCCAGGCGAGGTTGAGCTGGCGGTAGTTGCCGAGGCATTGGGTCTGGAGCGCCTTGGACTTTGCCTTCCCGAGTGCGGGCAACAGCATGCCGGCGAGGAGCGCGATGATCGCAATCACGACCAGCAATTCGATGAGGGTGAATCCCCGCTGCGCGTTGGATTTGGCCAAACCCATGAGACGAGATGCTAGTCCCTTCACTGGAGTGACGAAAGCCTGGGCGTGAAGGCGAATGCGAGTTCTCTGCCGCGCGATGCCTGGGACCTTACAGCCGGTTGCGGTTGGTGGATTGCGCGATAAGGTTCGCCGTCGTCCGGGAAACAGCGGCCATTGTAAGGGCAAAAGTTCCGCGGCTGACGCTGAACCATGCCCGTCCACACGCTTGAACGTTCCCAGACCATCACCGCCTCGCTGTCCGACGCGTGGGCCTTCTTCTCCAGTCCGCGGAATCTGGAACGAATCACGCCGCGGGCGCTGGATTTTCACATCCTCAGCGAATTGCCGGAGCGAATGTATGCCGGCATGATGATCCGCTACCGGGTGCGCCCGTTGCTGGGGATTCCGATGATCTGGGTAACCGAGATCACCCACGTGGAAGAGGGTCGTCTGTTCGTGGACGAGCAGCGGGTCGGGCCCTACCGCATGTGGCATCACGAACACCATTTTCGCGAAGTGTCCGGAGGCCGGGTGGAGATGACGGACCGAATCACCTACCAACTGCCGCTCGGATGGCTCAGCGAGCCCATCCATGCGCTCGTGGTGCGGCGGCAGTTGGCGACGATCTTCAACTTCCGGAACGAGGCCGTGGAGAAGTTGTTTCCTCCGGCGAAACAATCCATGACGTGAACGGAGCGGCCGCCAGTCAGCCAGGGCCGCCCGCGGATCTCCCGGGGCGGCACCGAGGTTCAGAAATCGACCCGCCGGCGGGCTCGCCGGTCGGTTACCAGCGCTGGTCCGAGTTGCTGTTTCTCCATTGGCCGGTGGAGCCGCGGGCGGTGCAGGCATCTCTCCCGCCGGGACTGCGGGTGGATGTTTACCAGGGCAACGCCTATCTCGGCATTGTCCCTTTCTTCATGGAACGAATTCGGCCCGCCTGGTTGCCGCCTGTGCCCGGCATATCGTGGTTCCATGAGCTGAACGTTCGCACCTATGTGGTCGATGAATGCGGAAGGCCGGGCGTGTGGTTCTATTCCCTCGACTGCGACCAACCGTTGGCGGTGCAGGTTGCCCGCCGCTTTTTCCACCTGCCGTATTTCAACGCGCGGATCCGTTCCTCCCGGCTGGCTGGAGAAGTGTGCTACGAGGCACAGCGCCGCGACACGGCCGCCTCCGACCGGTTTGTTTGGAGACGCGCCGGCCCTGGCACGCCGGCGGAACCCGACTCGCTGGATTTCTTCCTCATCGAGCGTTACCGGCTGTTCTCTTCCGACCCGAAAGGCCGGCTTCACAGCGGCCGCGTGGTTCATCCGCCGTATCGGGTGAGTCAGCCGGTGGTTTCCGAATGGTCGACCGAGGTGGCGCGGTTGGCCGGTTTTGCGCTTTGCGGTCCGCCGGTGGCGGCCCATGCAGCGGAGCGTGTTGACGTGGCGATTCACTCCCTGAAACCGTGTCGGTGAGGCGCCTTCGGCAAACCCAGGCGACCCGCCGTGGCGGCGGCCAAAAACAACGGGCAGGTGGCGGGAGGCGGGCCTGTCCTTCCCGGTTTGCGGTGGCCGGCTTCGGCGGTATCCTCCCCCCGCCAACCGAGTCACAGCATGAATCACCTCGCTCCCGCCGACCTCCTCGCCGCCTTGAACTGGCGTTACGCCACCAAGAAGTTTGATCCGACCCGGAAGATTCCGGCGGAAACCTGGGCTGCGCTGGAGCAGGCGCTCGTGCTCAGTCCGAGCTCGTTCGGTATCCAACCGTGGAAGTTCCTCGTGGTGACCGATCCCGCGGTCCGCGAGAAACTCGTGCCGGTTTCGTGGGGACAGACGCAGCCAAGGGACGGCTCGCACCACGTCGTCTTTGCCGTCCGCAGGGATCTTCCGGAAACCCATATCGATCGCTACTTGGCGCGCACCGCGGAACTTCGCGGAACCACTGTGGAATCCCTGGCTCCTTTCAAGAAGATGATGATGAGCAGCCTTGATGGGGCCCGAGCCAAGGGTTTCCTCGACGTGTGGCAGACCCATCAGGTCTACATCGCCCTGGGCCAGTTCATGGCGAGCGCCGCGGTGCTGGGAGTGGATACCTGCCCGATGGAGGGCATCGAGCCGCCGAAGTATGACGAGATCCTCGGGCTCTCGGGCACCGGCTACGCCACCGTCGTCGCGTGTGCGGCCGGCTACCGAGCGGCAGATGACAAATACGCGACGCTGCCCAAGGTGAGATTTCCGCTCTCCGAAGTGGTGCAGCACATCTGAAGGCCGCCGTGGATTGGGTTCGCCTTCATCTCGCCCTGAACCATGTTCCGGTCCTCGGGACATTCTTCGCCCTGCTGGCGTTGGGCGTCTCGGTGTGGCGCCGCAACGGTGAATTTGTGCGCCTCAGCCTGTGGAACGTCGTGATGCTTTCCCTGTTGTCGGTGGCCATCAAGTTTACGGGCGACCGGGCGTGGGAAGAGCTCCGGCCCTTTCCGCGACCCTATGAGGGCCCGCGCGTGGAGCGGCACGAGCAGGCGGCCGACCAAGCCACGACTGGAATTTTCCTTTGCGGGCTCAGCGCCGCGGTGGCCTTGGTGGTGTCCCGCCGGGAAAAACGGGTGCCGGTTGCGCTGCTGGCCGTGGTGATGGGCTTGCTGGTCGTCACATTTGGCCTGATGGCTTGGACGGCCAACTTGGGCGGGCAATTGCGCCATCCGCAACTTCGCCGGGACAATGACGGGGCAGATCCCGCCAATTCAGGCTAAGGCGGCGCTTGAATTGGAGCCCAAGAGTCCCGTCTTATCTCCGCGTCATCCATGAAAGCCGTCATCCTCACGGGGGTAAACCAACTGTGCCTTGATCACGTCGCCACGCCCGTTGCCGGACCGGGCGAAGTGGTGGTGCGGATCCGGGCCGCCGCCCTGAATCACCGCGACGTTTGGATCAAGTCGGGCCAGTATGCCGGCTTGAAGTTTCCGATTACGCCGGGCTCCGACGCGGCGGGGGTCGTGCATGAGGTGGGAGAAGGGGTGGATCCGGGGTTGCGCGAGGAGAAGGTGATCATCAATCCGTCGTTCGACTGGGGCCATCATGAGAAGGCGCAGGAGCCCAAGTTTTCCATCCTCGGTTTGCCCAAAAACGGCACCTTCGCCGAATACATCAGCGTGCCGGTGGCGCAGCTCGCGCCCAAGCCGCCACATTTGAGCTGGGAAGAGGCGGCGGCGCTACCGCTCGCGGGGTTGACCGCGTTCCGGGCCGTCTTCAGCCGCGCCCAGCTTGCCGCGCACGAAAAGGTGCTCATCACCGGGATCGGCGCCGGCACGGCGCTGTTCGCCCTCCAGTTTGCCCTTGCCGCCGGGGCGGTCCCGTTTGTCACGTCCAGCTCGCCGGAGAAGCTGGAGAAGGCGCACCAGCTTGGGGCCCGGCACGGGACGCTCTACACCAATCACGGTTGGGCGAAGGAGTTTGGATCGCAATATGGCAACTTCGACGTGATCGTCGACAGTGCCGGCGGTCCGGGTTTTGGGGACTTGGTCGAGCTGGCGGCGCCCGGTGGCCGGATCGTTTTCTTCGGCTCCACCCGCGGCAATCCCCACGAACTGCCCATGCGGAAGCTGTTCTGGAAGCAGCTCAGCCTCTTGGGCACCACCATGGGCAGCCCGGCTGACTTCAAGGCGATGGCGGAGTTTGTCACCGCGAAGGCGATCCACCCGATCGTGCACGAGGTCTTCCCGTTGGACCGGACGGCGGCGGCGTTCGCCTTGATGGAACGCGGCGGCCAGTTCGGCAAGATTGTCGTGTCGATGGGCTGACCAAGCCGCAACGCCGCGGGCACCTGTTCGGTGGTCGTTTTGCACCACCAGTCCGATGTCCCCCGCCCGTTTAGGCGGTCAATGGCGCTGGGAATCATCGCCAATACCCCGCGGACTTCCCTGCCCGGAACGAGGGAGGACGGTAGCGGAGGCTTGCGGGTGGGGGTGGAAAACCGCGAGCGTCCAGCGCTGCTCGAACTGGTCGAGGCCGGTGCGAAGACCGGTTCCGGGCAGATTTCCGCGGATCCCTTCGTTCGCCGACACATGAATCAGGTCTCCCCCTTAACGCGCTGGCTGGCCCGGAGTCCCGTGGCGTTCACGCTGCTCGCGTCAGCGTCTGCGTTCGGTGCCTACACCTGCATGTATGCGTTTCGGAAGCCTTTTACGGTGGGCACATTTGCCGGCCAGCAGCTCTGGGGATACGACCTGAAGGTGCTGCTCGTGGTCGCGCAGATGATCGGTTACGTGCTGTCGAAATTCACCGGCATCAAGTTCGTTTCGGAGGCCAAGCCCGGCACCCGCATCGTGATGATCGTGGTGCTCCACGCGGTGGCCTGGTTGGGCCTGCTGATGCTGGCGACGTTGCCACCCGCCTTCGGCTTGATGGGGATGCTCCTCAATGGTCTGCCGCTCGGTATGATCTGGGGCCTGGTCTTCAGCTTTCTTGAGGGGAGGCGCGTGACGGAGTTCCTCGGACTCGGTCTGAGCGTGAGTTTCATCTTCGCCTCCGGCTGGGTGAAATCCGTGGGGAGCCTGGTGATGAAAGGGTGGGGCGTGGGCGAGTTTTGGATGCCCGCGGTTACGGCCGCGCTGTTCGTGCCGCCGATGGCGCTGTGCCTGTTCCTGATGAGCCAGTTGCCGCCGCCGGATGCCCAGGACGTCGCGGAGCGCACCAAACGTGAACCGATGGACCGGTCGGCCCGGCGTCGCTTGCTGGGTGAACTCGGGGTGCCCCTCGCCCTGCTGGTCGCGATTTACGTGCTGCTGTCGGTTTACCGGGATCTGCGGGACACATTCATGGCCGATGTCCTCAAGGAACTGGGCCAGGCCGCACCCGCGGGAATCTTCGCCCGGGTGGAGACGTTCGCCGGCGTGGGCGTCATGTTGGCGTTGGGCGGACTGTGGTTCATCCGGGATCATTGGCGGGCGCTCGGGACCTATCACGCCATCATCGTGGGCGGGACAACGCTCGTCGGCGTGTCGAGTTGGATGTTCCGCCAGGGAATGCTCTCCTCGTTCTGGTGGCTGGCCCTGACCGGTCTCGGGGTCTATCTCGCCTACGTGCCGTTCAACAGCATCCTGTTTGACCGCCTGCTGGCGGCGACCCGCCGGGTCGGCACGGCGAGCTTCCTGATCTACGTGGCCGATGCTTCGGGTTACGCCGCCTCGGTGGCGCTGTATCTCGGAAGGCTGTTTGGAATGAAAGACGTGAGCTGGACGCAGCTCACGTGGACGGCCAGTTGGGCGTTGGCGCTGCTCGCGCCGGTCTTGCTGGGGGCGGCGTGGTGGACGTTGGGACGCCAGCGGCGCGCGGGGCGCTGAACTTCCCGAATCGTTGGGCGAAATCTACTTCTGCAGGAACTTCATCACCGCCTCGGTCCGCGTATGGGCGCCGAGCTTTTCGAAGATGCGCTTCAGGTGGGTATGAACCGTCTGCGGACTGATTCCTAGCACGCTGGCGATTTCCTTGTCGTGAAGCCCCTTTTGCAGGCAGCCGAGCACGTCATTTTCGCGCGGGGTCAGCTGATACGGGCTGGTTCCCGACGGCGCGTCATCACTGATCTCGAAGAGATGCTGGAAATAGCGGCGAACCCGCAACTGGAGGAGCTCCCGCGAATGGGGCAGCGGCTCGTGCGAGATTCCCAACGGCTCCAACAGGTCCAGCGGATGACGCCTCCGCAGGTAGTAGCCTTCCTGACCGCCGCCCATCTGGATGAACACGTCGTCGCTGGACGGGAGAACGCTGTAACCGAAAACCGGCACGCCCGGGGCGGTCCGCCGCCAGGCTTCGCGCAGTGCGGCGAAGTTGAGGGCGGCCGAACACTGGTTCGCGAGCAGCACGTGGATGCCGGCCCGGTGCTGGTCCACCACGGGCGCCTGGCTCAGGGCAACGGGCGTGACGCCGGGAATCCGGGCCAGCCAAAAACAAAGCGCCTGCCGAAGCTCGGCGTCGGGCTCAAAGACGCCCACCCGCAGCCGGGGGATGTCGCCGGAGGGAACCGGGGGCGCCTGCTTGTCGGGATGAGTGCAGAGCGTCGTGTAGGTGCACGACAAGGGGCGGTCCAGCCAGTAGATGGAGAGCGTCAGCTCCCGCGGATGACGATGGGCCACCGCGCCGAGCGAAACTTCCTCCGACAACCGCGCCAGTTCACTGGCCCGTCGGGCGGCGACGGACGGCTTGTCCGTGCCCAGCAGGAAAAACCACGACTGCCCCCGGCCGCCCAACTGGACCGCCAGTTCACGGTCCCCAAGCTGCCGGATCGGTCCCAGGTATTTGCGCCGGACCACGGCGGTGGGGCTCAATGGAGGCAGGGTCTGTTTTGAAGCGCTGCCCATGATGGGGGATTCCCGGCGCTTGCTGGGCTCTGTTAGCGACATAAGACGGTGATTGAGCGGTGGATGGCCGTAGCGGGACCGTTACCTGAACGTGGCTGGTGGAAGTGATGGGGGAAGTCTATTTCGTTCGCCGCTGTCGGCGGAAACCATTCGATTGATTTGTTCCTGATGCAAAAAGCTATCGCGAAACTCGAAAGCGGTCACGCCCGGTTTCGCCCGGGCCCGTTCGGGCGTTCCGGGTTCACGCTCATTGAACTGCTGGTGGTGATCGCGATCATTGCCATCCTCGCTGGGATGCTGCTGCCGGCCTTGGGCAAGGCAAAGGCCAAAGGTCAGCAGGCCGCCTGCATCAGCAATCTGCGGCAGATCGGAATTGGCACCACGATGTATGCTGCGGACAGCCGCGACATTTTTCACAACATCGGAGGTTCGGTGCCCAACAACGGGCAGTGGACCTACTCGCCCAAGGATCCCCGTCCCTTGGCTGCCGACCATCCGAAAGCCTACTGGGGTGTGGCCTATACCAATTATTTTGGCGGGACCCGGCGGGTTTACCGCTGCCCGGGCGCCAAGGTCGTGGACGAGTGGCGCGAAGACGGGCTGGCCTTCCCGTCGGAATACTGGCTGAACTCCAGCTACGGAATAAACGGCTACGTCGTGCAAAACGCCAGTGACGGGAAAGTCCGTGCGATCGGTTCCATGCCCAGTCCGCAGACGACGATCTTTGGCCAGGATGCGGCGGAACAGAAAATGGAAGGGGGCAGTGACACCCTGGGTCTCTTCCCGGGCTTTAAAGAAAATCTGACGCAGTGGAAATACGACCTCGCCTCCCTCTACCCCGGCAGGAAGATGGAATACGAATGGTTCCGGCATAACCGGCGGTGCAACACACTTTGGGTTCCGGGCAATGTCTCGAGCATCAGGGAGACCAAAGGGGTAGATTTCCGCTGGTATACCGGGGATGTTCCGTTCACCTCGCCGACCTTCTGAACCGACCCATGAAATCTTCCCGATGCGTCCCAGTCGGCTGTGTGCTTCTGCTTTCCGTCGTCTGGCCCCTGATGACCGGCTGCAAGCCGGACGTGGCTCCTGACGCGGTCACCACGGGGCAGGCCGCCAACCAGCTGACCAATGCCTTTGGCCAGGCGGGTGGAGAGTTGAAGGAATTCGCCCAAGGGGTTGCCGACTCGATGAACGGCAGTTCGGACGATTCCCTGGCCCGTCTGCAGGCCCTCGGCCAATCGCCCGACCTGACGCCCGAACAGCGGCAGGCGCTGGGGCAGTCGCAGGCCGCCGTGCTAAAAAAACTGCGCGAGGCCGCCGCCAGCGGTAACCAGCAGGCCGCCGAACAGGTCGAACGTTACCGGGCCAGCAAGTGAAGTCGGAAGTCCGTCCGTGAAAGAAGGTTCATTTTCCAAATCGGTAGAAACAAACAGCTAGTCATCCATCATGAACATCAACAGAGCATTTAGCACCAGTCTGGCCGTAGCGGCTTCGCTGGCGAGCCTGACGCAAATGGAGGCACAGACCGTGACCCCATTGCCGCCGGAGTTTGCCGTCCCCCTGTCTGCCGGTGGGTCCCCGGGCTTCAAGGTTCGGGTCCATCAGGGTAACAAGGCGTCCGGAACATTCCCTAACTCCCTAGCCCGGGCCGAGTCTCAGTTGGCGGGAACGCTGATCGATCCGGTCACCAAGCTTCCTTACGCCAACGACATTGATCGCGTCGCGTTCACGTTCAATGCCGACGGCACCTTTGACGAGGCGAACACCATCGGCTACGAGCAGGGCGGGGCCGGTCCAAACGGCTCAATTCCAGGCATCCCGGGCATCGAATCTCAGAACGACAACATCGCCCTCGAAGCGCTGACCTGGCTCAAGCTCAGCCCGGGTGAATACACGATGATCGTCAACAGCGACGACGGCTTCAGTGTGGCGGCCGGACGTGATGCCAGGGATAAGCTAAACTCCGTCGCGCTCGGAAAGTTCGACGGCGGGCGAGGAGCTGGGGATACGGCGTTCAAATTTTCTGTCAGCCAAGCCGGCCTCTATTCTTTCCGGTTGGTCTATTTTGAAGGCGGCGGCGGTGCCAATGTTTCGTGGCTGACTTCGCCCACCGGCGACCTCGCCGCGCAGGTGCTCGTCAATGACGTGGCCAACGGCGGCATCCAAGCGTATCGCACCAGCACGGCGGAGGCGGCTCCCTACGTGGGGCAGGCTTCCCCAGGCAAGGATGCCACGGGTGTCGCCCCAGGCTTGGCGGTATCGCTCCAGATCAACGACGGCTCGGTCCGCAAGGTGAACACCTCGTCGGTGGCCTTGTCCGTGGACGGCGCCCCGGTGACTGCGGTAGTCGCCCGTGCCGGTTCGACCACCTCGGTGGGTTACACAGGCACTGGCCTGTTGGATTCCGCTTCGGTGCACACGTTGAAGCTGGTGTTCGCGGACGACGGCAGCCCGGCGACGCTGCGCACCAACGAGTGGTCATTCACGGTCGCGACCTACTCCAACCTCAAACTGCCGGCGCCGCTGTATTTCGAAAACTTCGAAAGCACCGAAGAAGGTGGCATCCCGGCCAGTTGGACGCGTAAGAACTTCACCTCCGGTGCGACCGGGGAGGTGGACCCGCTGAATCCGAATTCGGACTTCTATCTCGATTGGACCGTGATGTCCCGCGAAACTGTTCTGGCCGCCAATTGGGATGCGCCCCGCCGCCTGCAAGTTGCCGAAAGCTATGTGAATGGTGCGAGGGTCACGAGTTTGGTGAACGGGAAGTTTTGCTATGCCGAATCCGACAACCGGGGCGGCAACCAGGTCCAGTATCTGTTCACCAAGGACTTCGACCTGACCGGCAAGACGGACATCTACGTCGCCTACAACAGCATCTACGAACAGAATCAGGACAGCATTGGCGCGGTGGAATACTCGACCGACTCCGGCGCGACCTGGAATCCCATCCTCTATATGCTCGACGGGCCTGACATCGTCCGGGACGCGCAAGGCAATGTCGACGCAGTTGCGACCTTCAATGCAGTGAATGCCGACACGGCCAACTACGATGATCCGGTCACCGGCGAGACCATTGGTGACAATTACGGGGCCTTCATCGGCGCCCCGATCACGGCCGCCCTAGCGCCCTTTATTCAGGCGCGCCTCAACGACGATGCGCTCGAATCCAAGCGCGTTGAATTCTATCGCCTGCCCAAGGCTGACAATCAGGCCAAGGTGCGCCTTCGTTTCGCCCAAGCCGGCACTGGAAGTTGGTATTTCGGCATTGATGATTTGGGGCTCTATTCCATCACCGTGGTGGATCCTCCGACGATCGTCTCCAGCCCGAGCGATGTGACGGTCGTCACCGGCCAAAAGGCGGAATTCAAGGCCACTGGCGGGGGCGTGGGCCTCACCTATCAGTGGCAGTTTGGTGAATCCAACCTCGAAGGCCAGACCTCCGCGACGCTGACGCTAGCCAATGTTACCGTCGCAAATCAGGGTAAATACCGCGTCAAGATCACCAACGCCGGCGGATCGAAGACCAGTGGTGAGGCGACCCTAACTGTCCTGCCGCTGTTGACCGACTTGTCCGGCATCAGGGAAGGGCTCGCGACTCATCTGAAATTCGACGGCAACCACTCGGATTCCTCCGGTAACAACGTTGGCGGAACCGCGGTCGGCTCAGTCACGTTTGTCCAGGGCAAGGTGGGCGCCCAGGCGCTCCATTACTCTTCGAACAAGGACGGTTCGTCCTTCAATTACGTCACCGTGGACAGCACAATCGGTAACTTGGGGAGCACCGACTTCTCTGTGTCGTTCTGGGCCAAAATCTCGCAGTGGGAGGGGGATCCGGCGTTCATCTCCAACAAGGATTGGAATAGCGGCGGCAACCAGGGGTTCGTCGTTGCCACCGCGGGTGATGGTCGGATCCAGTGGAACATCGCGGATTCGGCGCGCACTCGGAAGGACTATGACAGCCCGGGTGGAGTGTTCAGCGACGGCAATTGGCACCATGTGATCGTGACATTCAAGCGGGATGGCGACGGTGTGACCTATGTTGACGGCGCGGCGATCAATCGCACGTCCATCGCGGGCCTTGGAGGTGTCGGAACGCCGGACGGCAAGTCGCTGAACATCGGTCAAGACGGAACCGGTGGCTATACCGATGGTGGCGGGGTTGGCATCGCGGACGGCAACATAGATGACGTTTCCGTGTGGCGCCGAGTTATCAGCCCGCAGGAGGCTGAAGCCATCTACCGCGTCGGCAACGAGGGCAAGAGTTTCGACGAGGCGACGGCGCCGATCGCCTTTGCCAAACCGACGCTGAGTGCGGATGGATTGGTGACCAGTTGGGTCGGTGGCACTGGCCCCTTCCTGATTCAAGGAAAGCTAAACCTGTCGGATCCTTGGCTGGATCTGAAGACGACGACTGAACGCACCGCGACGATCCCGTTGGCCTCGCCGATCGGCTTCTTCCGGGTCGTGGATGGCACCACCAAGACGGTGAAGCTCTTCCGGGGC
>JAYUSF010000096.1:0-22115 GCA_043755815.1 Verrucomicrobiota bacterium | reverse complement strand
ACGGCTCACGCCGTGGGCTACTCTCTGTCGCCGCTCCGCGGCTGGCGGCGGCTCCGCCTGGGAGCGCGACTCTCTGAGTCGCGAGTGAATGCTCCTTCACCTCCTTGTCCCGATTTGATAGCCGCCGGTTGGCGGGCTCTCGATTCCTTTGCGGCTCGGAGAGCCGCGCTCCCGTAGCCATGCCCCACTTCACCTACACCGCCATGAACGAGTCCGGCGCCCGGGTTTCCGGCGCGCTGGAGGCTGACAGCGAGGCGATGGTCCTGCGGTTGCTCGAGGAGAAACGCCTGTTCCCCGTGTCCGTGAAGGGGAAGGGGATCACCGCCGAGGGCAAACCCAAGCGCCGCCGCGTGAAGTCGGCCGACCTCGGGATGCTCTACAGCCAGCTCGCGGATCTGTTGGGCTCGGGCGTGCCGTTGCTGCGGGCGATGGATTCGCTGATCAAGTCCACGCCCGCGCCGCACATCAAGGAGCTGCTCAAGGAAATCCGCGCCGCCGTCGCCGAGGGCAAATCGCTGACCGAGACGCTGAAGCAGTATCCGGAGACCTTCCCGCCGTTGCACACGGCGATGATCCAGGCCGGCGAACGGGCTGCCTTCATGGAAGAGGTTCTGCGCAGTCTCTCGGGCTTCATCGAGCGGTTTGAGGAGCTGCGCAGCAAGGTCATGGGGGCGCTCATTTACCCGGCGGTCCTGGCCGGCCTGGGCACCGTGGTGATGTTTGCCGCGCTGATGTTCTTCGTGCCGAAGTTCGAGCCGCTGCTGGCCAACGCGAAGAAGCCGCTGCCGTCGGAGATCATGTTTGCCGCGAGCCACATCGTCCGGAACTACTGGTATTTGGTGGCGCTGGTGCTGGCCGGCCTGGTGGCGCTGGTGTGGTTCAACCTCAAGAACGAGGCCGTGCGGCGGAAGCTGGAAATCTGGCAGCTCAAGATTCCGGTGGTCGGCTCCGCGCTGCGGCTGCTGGCGATCACTCGTTTCTGCCGCATCCTCGGCACCATGCTCGCGAACGGCGTGCCGCTGCTGGCCGCGCTCAAGATCAGCAAGGACGCCACCGGCTCGAACATCCTGGCCGAGTTGGTGGTGGAGGCGGCGGAAGCCGTCCGGGACGGCAAACGGCTGTCCGAACCGCTGAGCCAGGGCGACTTCATCCCGGAACAGATCCTCGCGATGATCACGGTGGCCGAGGAATCCAACAACCTCGACAAGGTGCTCGTGCAGATCGCCGACACCGTCGAGCGCCGCACCAACCGGCAAGTGGACCAGGCGGTCCGCCTCATTGAGCCGGCGATCCTCTGCTGCGTCGCCGCCGCCATCGGCTTCCTCGCGCTCGGCCTGCTGCTGCCCATCTTCACGATGGCCAGCGCGCTGGGATCCAAATAGGAAAGTGAGCGGTTGTCCGTCGGTGGGCGGCCGACCGGGGCCCGGTGGTAAAAATCTTTGCCGTAACGCGTTTGAATCTTGTCGGGTTTTCCGCCGTCCGGCTAACGTCCGAATCTAGCATTTCAACTGCGTATGACCGTTCAGCAACTCAGCACCCTCGCCCGCCGTCGCCGGCGTGCCTCCGGATTCACCCTGATCGAGATCCTCCTTGTCATCGTCATCATCCTGCTTCTGGCCGGCGCGCTCGTCGTGTTCGTGCTGCCGCAGCAGAAGGGCGCCGAGAAGAACACCACCCGCCTGATGCTCCAGGGTGTCGGCAATGCGCTGGACAATTACCGGCTGAACCTCGGGCACTATCCCACCGAGCAGGAAGGCGGGCTGGAGGCGCTGCTCAAGAAGCCCAGCTTTGAAAATGAACGCCTCGGTGAGAAGTGGTCGGGGCCCTATCTGAAACCCGGCACGACGTTGGACGATCCGTGGAACAACAAGATCCGCTACGAGCTCAACGACGCCA
Source organism: Verrucomicrobiota bacterium (assembly GCA_043755815.1). Taxonomy (GTDB): domain Bacteria; phylum Verrucomicrobiota; class Verrucomicrobiia; order Limisphaerales; family UBA9464; genus CAIWAH01. Next base: position 20,219 of record JAYUSF010000096.1, on the reverse strand, counting down.
CCTCCGGTGGCGGCACGGGTGGCGAGACGGCCGGCGCGCTCCCCTACAAGCTTTTCTCGGTCGGGCCGGACGGTCAGCCCGACACCGATGACGACATCAAGCTTTACGCGGACAGCACGGACTCCAACTCGACCGGCACTCCGAAGTGAGTTCCCGCCGTGAACCGCACTGAATCTTCATGGGCAACCCGCGTCGGCGGCGACGGACGACCGGGCCCGGCTTCACCCTCGTTGAGCTGGTCCTGACGGTTGCCCTGTTGCTCCTGCTCGCCGGGGCCGTTGGCTACAGTTTCAACTCCGCCCGCCGGGGAGCGCAGTTGGAGGAGGGCGCGGGCCAGTTGGAGTCCCTGTTTCGGTTCGCGCGGGCGCAGGCCGCTGGCACCGGCCGCCGGGTGCAGGTCAGCTTTGGGGAGACGGCGACGGTCGGGACGACCAACGCCGCCCCGGTTCCTCCCGGGGTCAAGGTCCAGTGGGAACCCGATCCGCTCGCCCAACCGGGTAGGTTCGTAGCCTTGACCGACGCGGTTCCGTTCACCGACCAAATCAATGATCTGGTTCAGTTCCGCCCCGTCCAGGAATCGGCCGGTGGTATGGAAGTTGCCAATCAGACCCCGTTTGCCGAGTCGCCCGCCGGGGCGTTGGGGAGCGCGGCCAGCGCAACTGCGGAAACGGGTTCGTCCACCGCGCCTCTTCCAATCGGGTTCTATCCGGATGGCTCCAGCGATTCCGCCGAATTCATAGTGCTGTCGCTCGAAGCGGAGGATCGGCGACGCTTGCACCTGAGTCTGTCCGGGCTCACCGGCACCGTGCGCCGGAAATGGCTGGCGCCCGAAGGGGAGCCGGAACTTCCAGAAGACGAGCCGCTGGAAACCAGCCTGCCGGGAGACGCTCCGGCCAGCAGGGAAAGCCGGGCGCCATGAAGCCGCCGCGTCACCGGGCCAAATTGTCGGCGGCGGTGCTCATGGAGGTGTTGCTCGCGCTCGCGCTGTTCGTCGCGGCGGCGGCGGTCGCGACCAGTGCGCTGAATTCGGCCCTCGAAAGCGTCGAACGCCAGAAGCTCGGCCTGCACGCGCTCAACCTGGCGAGCAGCACGCTCGCCGAGGTCCAGCTCGGCATCCGCCCGTTGGCGCCCCAAAGCGTGCAGCCCCTGCCGGTGCCGTTTCAGGACTGGGCCTGGGAACTGGTGCTCGCGCCGTTGGAAAGCGACGGCCCGGAAGAATCGGGCTCCCGGGCTGGGCTGGTGCGGACCGAAGTGATCATCCGCCATTCGACCAAACCGATCGTGCAGCGGCTGTCCCAGCTGCTGCAGCCACGTCCCATGTCCACCAACGCGCCGGCTGCGGCCGGAACCCCATGAGACTGGCCCGACCTCAACCGCGCCGCGCGATGGCCTTCACCTTGGTCGAGATGATCCTCGCGATCGGCATCGTGGTCGGCCTGTTGATCGTGGCGATGCTCTTCTACCGGCAGGCCGCCGACCTGCGGGGGCAGATCCTGCTCGAAGCGGAACGCTGCGCGACGATCCGGCTGCTCCTGGACCGTTTGGCCGCTGACCTCCGGAGCGCGGTGCCGAACGCCGGCGGTGGCCAGGAATTCTTGGGCGACACGGGTTCGATGAGTTTCATCCGGACGACGATGATGATGCCGGGGCGGGTCCGGTCCGGCGGCCAGGCGCGGGCGGACGGCGATCGGGTCCGGGTCTCGCTCGCGGCGGTGGTCGGCACCGAAGGCACCAACACGCTGGTCCGCGGCTTCGACCGTCGGGAAGAACCGCCGGGACAGGTCCGGTTGGTCGAGCCGGCGCCGAGAGGGTTGACGAATCTGCTGTCGTTCATTCCGCTGGGGGCGGGTTTGGAGCTGACCAACCGGGTGGCCGATCTGCGGTCCGAACCGCTGACCGATCTCATCCGCTTCGTGCATTTCCGCTACTGGGACGGTGCGGGGTGGCGCGAGGGATGGACGAACGCGAGTCCGCCGCCGGGCGTGGAGATCGTTTTTGGCACGGACCCCCTGCCGGACGACGCGAACGCGGACGAATACCCGTTCGAGCAATTCCGTCGAGTCGTGTTCCTGCCGGCCGGAACCGCCCTGAAGCAACCCGAGTCCGCCGCCGGGGAACTCCTGCCCACTCCGTGAACGTGCCCCGTCGCCATGACGCCTGCGCGACCGGTTCCGTTTTCCGGAACTGGGCGGCGGCGCGTTCCCGCAACCGGGGCTTTGCCCTGTTGGCGGTGCTGGTGTTCGTCATGTTGCTGTCGATGGTGACGATGAGCCTCCTGTTCCGCTCACGGTCCGAAGAGACCGCGGCCAACGCCAGCGCGGGCGGCGAGCAGGCCTGGGCCGTGGCGATGAGCGGCGTGCAGGAGGTGCTGCGGGTGGCCGCGTCCGCGCGCGACGTCGGCGACTGGTGGGAAAACCCGGCGGCCTTCCGGGAGCAGTTGGTTTACGAGGACGGCTCAGACCTGTGGCGTTTCACCGTTTACTCCCCGGGCGACAGCGAATCGCTGACGGAGGTCCGCTACGGACTGTCGGACGAAGCCGGGCGCGTGAACCTGAATCATCCCGGAGGCGTTGACCTGGCCAAGATTCCCCGGATGACCCCGGCCCTTTTGCAGGCGTTGCAGCGGGCCATCGGGTTCGTGACGAACGGCCCCGGCGCGCCGGTCGCCTCGCCCCCCCCGGCGACGGCGGGACCCGAGCTGGCCGAACCGGCCACGGAGGCATTGCTCGCGGTGGCGGACGCCTTAGGGGAACCGGCGGTGGATGACGGGGCGCCGTTTCTCACGGCGGATTCGCGTCCCCGCGGACCGTTGTCGTCGCTGGAGGAGCTGTTGCGCATTCCCGGCTTCACCCGGCCGCTGCTGTTCGGCGAGGACGCCAACCGCAACGGCCGGCTTGATCCGAACGAGGACGACGGCGACGACCTCTTCCCGCCTGACAACCGGGACGGGCGGCTCGACCACGGGATGGCGCAGTATTTCACGGTGGCGGCCTACGACCCCGAGCGCACGGGTGCCGGCAGACTGAAGGTGGACCTGAACAACCCGATCGAGGTGCTGCCGGCCACCGACCTGCCGGCCGCGTTTACGAACTACGTGGCCGCGATCCGGGCCGCGAAGATCCGGCTCAACCATCCGGCCGACGTCCTCGAGGCGACCGTGAAGGTGAAGAACGAACAGGGGCAGGAGGTGGACGTCGCCTCGGGCATCACCAAGGAAGAGCTGCCCAGGGTGCTGGACCTGTTTGCGACCGGATGGACCGGGCACCGCGAAGGGCTCATCAACGTCAACACCGCAGGTTCGATTGTCCTCGCGACCTTGCCGGGCCTTGAGCTGGCCCAGGCTGAGACCCTCGTTTCGGCGCGCGCCGGGCTGCGCGCCGAGCAGCGGACGACGCCCGCCTGGCTGCTGACCGATGGCGGCGTGGATGCCGCGACCTTCAAGCGCATCGCGCCTTTCCTCACGGCGCAGAGCTACCAGTTCAGCTTTCACGTGATCGGCTACGGACTGCCCTCGGGCCGTTACCGGGTGCTGGAGGTGACGATTGATGTCGCGGACACCGAACCGCGCATCACCAGCCTGAGGGACATCACCCGCCTCGGACTTCCCTTCAAACTTCAGTCGGAGACGCTGGAAAAGTCCTCGCCGGGGACGGCACAGTCCGGGCCGAAGGCAGATCCATTCCGGAAGCAGACCCATGGCTGACCGCATCGCAGCATTTGACCCGATCCTGAAACGGCTGGGGCTCCGCAAGGAGCGCCGGTCGAAGGTCCCGTCGCAGATCACGGCGCTCGACGTGGAGGGCTCAACCCTGCGCCTGGTGCAGAGCAATTCGCGGGGCGGCGTGAGCCGCGTGCTCTCCGCGACCCTGGAGCTGGCCTCCGACGCGGACCGCAATGATCCGCTCGTGCTCGGGCCGGCGATCAGTCGCGCCCTGAACAGGCTTGGCGTGCGGCCCCCTTCCGTGGTCATGGGCGTGCCGCGGGCGCGGGTGGTCCTGCGGACCCTGACCGTGCCGCTGATGGAGCGGCAGGCGGAGCTGACCTCGCTCGTGCACTTTCAGGTGGGCAAAGATCTGCCGTTCCGGATGGACGAGGCGGTGATCGACTACAAGGTCCGCCGCCAGATCATGCCGGTGCCGGAGCGCACTGAACCGCGGGACGGTCCCGACGGGACCCTCGCCGCCGCGCTGCCGGCCCCGAAGCTGGAGGTGCTCGTCGCCGCCATGAAGCGCGAGGTCGTGGACTTCTATGAACGGGTGGCGGAAGCCGCCGGCTTCAGGCTCATCGCCCTGGGCTTGCTGCCCTATGCCAATGCGCGGTGCGTGGAGGCCTGCCATGTGGCCGACGGGAACGAGGCCTTCGCGCTCGTGTCCCTCCGCCCCGACGAGGTGGGCATCGACATCATTGCGCAGCAGTCCCTGCTCTTCAGCCGCGGCGCGCCGATCCGGATCGGCACCGAAACATCCCCGGCCGATGGCTTCGTGCCCGCCGCGGTGATCGAGGTGGTCCGGAGCCTGCACAGTTACAGCGGCCTGGAGGCAAATCCCGCGGTGGGCAAGGTGGTGGTGACCGGCGCGACGGGGCAGGAAGCCGAGGTGGCCAACGCGCTCGGGCCGAGGCTCGCCACTCCCTGCGCGGTGTTGGATCCGGTGACGGCGTTGGAGCTTCCGGCGGAGGCCCGCGAAGCCGCCGTCGGGGCGATGTCGGCGCTGGGGTTGGCCCTGGGCATGGGCGACGGAATGGGATTGCCGTTTGATTTCCTCAATCCCAAGCGGCCGGCCGTGCAGCGGAACCTGCGGCGGATCTGGATCCTTTCCGGGATCGGCGCGGCGGCCCTGCTCGTGACGATGGTCCTGGGCGTCCGCTCGATTCTCGTGAGCCGCCGCACCGCGGTGCTGGAGGCGGCCACCGCCGAATTCACCGAGGCCGACAAGAAGCGGCCGACCTACCGGAAGATGATCCAGCAGGCCGCCGTGGTGGAGGACTGGATCAAGGGCGAGCGCGACTGGCTGGAGCACTACGCCTACCTCACGTCGGTGCTGCCGCAGAGCGAGGAGATCTACCTGACCTCGCTCGCGGTCGCGGGCCAGAACACGATCCGCATGTCTGTGCAGGCCCGCAGCGGGGAGACGCTCGCCCGGCTGGAGAAGCAGTTGGTGGCGGCCGGCTACGAGGTGAAGCCCATTGCGATCACGCCGGGTGCGGACCGTTTCGGCTACGAGTTCCGGTCGACGGTCGAGCTGAGCGTGCCGGCGAAGCTCAAGATCGACCTGCACAAGGTGAAGCCGCCCCAGCGCCCGATTGACGACGTCTCGCTGGACACGGCGGCCTGGAAGAGGGGGATCCAATGAACCGGCGCGAAAAAATCCTCGCCGGTTCGGTCGGGGGAGTGGTGGCCCTGATCGTCGCCATCTTCGGGGTTCGGGCGGTGTTCCTCTCGCCCCTGCGGGAGCTCGACAAGCGCATCGCCCTCGTGCGGGAGAAGACGGCCAAGATTCAGAACGAGCGCCGGAACTACTTCGCCGCCGAGGACCGGCTGCGGGACACCGTGCGGACCACCTATGCCGACACCGTTGACCAGGCGGCGGCGCGCTCCGGGGAAATCCTCACCAAGCAGATCCTCGCCGCGGGACTGGAGGAGAATGACTTCACCCGCCTGCCGCTCGGCCCGCGCAAGCTGAAGGGGGCGAGTGAAATCGGCTGGAACGTGCAGGGCGACGGCCGCCTCACGAACGTGGTGAGCCTGCTGTTCCTGCTCAACCATTCGCCGTGGCTGCACCGCACCGAGAATCTGACCGTCAGCACCGGCGATTCCCCCGGCCTGGTCAAGGTGCGGTTCCGCTACCTCACGCTGGTCATCGAGCCCGCCCCGGAGGTGGAGCGGACCAACCTGGTGTCCGCGCTCACGCTGGAATCGCCCGAGCGCCACCTGCTGAACAGCATCGTCACCCGCGACCTGCTGCGCCCCTACATCAAGCGCCCGGCCGCCCCGGCTCAGCCCGGCCAGCCGGCGCCGTTGCCCTCGAAACCCGGGGTCGCTCCGGGCCTCGAAGTGTTCCGGGTCGTTTCGCTCTCCGAGTGGGACGGTGAACCGGAGATTCACATCCGCGACCTCGCAGCGCAGAAGACCGTGCGCTATCGCGTCGGCGACGAACTGGCCGGGGGAACGATCGTGCTGGTCGACTACCGCCCGATGCCTCAGCCGGGCAACTCGCTGCTGCAGTCGCACAGCCGGCTCATCTTGAAGCTGGGTGAGGAGTTCTGGGCCGTGGAACGCGGCCGGACGCTCGCCGAGAAACGTAAATTGACTGAAACCGAACTTCCGACCCAACTGGCCCACAAGCCGTGATTCCGTGACGCCCATCTTCACTCCCTTTTCCGCCATGAAATCGCTCCGCCTCCTGCTCCTCGGTGCGGCCGTCCTCGCCGGTTCCGCCGCGCGGGCCCAAAACGCCGCCGCGCCGGCGACCAAGCCCGACGTCGTCGTCACCCCCGGCGCACCCGCCAAGCCCGCCCGCAACATCCGCTTCCAGTTCGACGGCATCCCGTATTCCGACGTCGTGGAGCGATTTTCGCAGATGGCCGGCAAGCCCCTGCTGTCCGACACGAATGTCGTGGGCACGCTGACCTACGACGACCCGAACGCCTACAACTACACCGAGGCGCTCGACACGTTGAACCTGATGCTCGCGATGAAGGGCGTCATGCTGGTCGAGGACGGCAACAACCTCCGCCTGGTGCCGTTCAGGCAGCTTCCCGCCATGCCCCTCCGCATCATGCGCGGCATGGAAAACGTCGGGGACGTCCGGCCAAACGAGGTCGTCACCGTCGTGCTCGACGTGAAGAACCTCGACGCGAAGGAGGTCGCCGATTCCGTCCTCCCAATGCTGTCCAACGCGGGTTCCGTCGCCGCCCTCGGCCGAGGCCGGGGCCTCGTCGTCACCGACCGGCTCGCGAACATCCAGCGGGTCCGGACGCTGCTGAACACCATCGGCACCGAGCAGGCGGCGGACCGGCAGATGAAGACCTACACGCTGCTCAACGCCTCGGGTGCGATCGTGTCGGACCTCCTTAACCGCACCTTCGGCATCTCCACGGCGCCGAAGCGGACCACCTTCAACCCGAACACCAAGGCGATGGAGGTCCTGCCGGCCGACCCCAACGACTACATCACCTCGGTCTACGACGAGGCGTCCCGCACGTTGGTGCTCTTCGGTCCGAACGAGCGGCTCGCCCTGGCGGAGGATCTGATCAACAAGTTCGAGCAGAAGGACGGCACCGGCGGCGATGTCCGCATCTACCAGCCGCAGACGATCAAGGCCGAGGAACTGGCCACCATGATCCGGCAGGCCATTCCCGGCGTCGCCGCCGCAAACGAAACCGGGACCGCGGCCGCCACCAAGGCGCGTGTCATCGCCGACTCCGCGCAGAACCGCCTGATCGTCGCCGCCCCGCTGCCCGGCCAGTTGGACCAGATCGAACAGCTCATCACCAAGGTGGACAAGGGCGTCGTCGGCGCCCTTGGGGTCAACGCCGAGAACCCGCTCGTGCCGAACCGCGGCCAGTCGGTCCAGCTCACCAAGATCTTCCGTCCGCGGGCCACCGAGGCGACCAACGTCACGACCATCCTGAAGCAGGCGCTCACCCGGAAGGACAAGGGCGGCCAGGCGAGCACCACCGCCAGCGTGTCCTACGACCCCGGGAGCCAGAGCGTGGTCGTCACGGGTTCGCCGGGCGACCTCCAGACCGCCACCGACATTGTGGCGCAGTTGGAAACGGGTTCGTCGCAGCCCACGCCGCTGCAGACGCGGTTCATTGAGGTGGGTTCGCCCGAGGAGGCCCGCCGCATCCAGCCGCTCGTCGAGCAGCTTTACCGGAACCAGACCGCCGACGGTTCCGCCTCGACCGTGGCCCACGCCAAGATTCTGGCCGACACCGAATCTGGCCGCCTGATAGTCACCGCCAGCCAAGACCATCTCCAGCGCATCGAGCAGCTCGTGACCCAGTTGCGCGCCGACAAGCCCCAGACGCAGACGCGGCGTCTCAAGGTGATTTCCCTGAAGAACACCCGCACCGACACCGCGCTCACTCAAATCCAAAGCTTGGTGACGGAGCGCATGATGGACCGCCGCTTCTCAACGGTGCCCAAGCCTTCGCTGGTGCCCGATGCCGGGAACAACCGGCTGCTGGTCACCGGCACCGACGAGCAGATGAAGGAGATTGAGGCGGTTGTCGGCATCGTGGACATCGCGCCGGTCCAATCCGAGCGGGAGCTGGGGGTCATCCAGCTTCAGGCCAAACCGGCCGCCGAGATCATTCCGCTGGTCACCCAGTTGGTGGGACAAATGACCACGCCGGGGCAGTTGGCGCCCACGTTCATGGCGGATCCGACGGGCAAGCAGATCATCGTGCTGGCCGTCGCCAAGGATCAGGAACGGATCCGGACCCTGGTGAGGCAGTTCGACGTCACGCCGGCGTCCGCCGCGCCGCGGCAGTTCCGGGGCATCGAGCTGTTCAGCCGGACCGCCACCGAGTTCACGCCGCTGGTGCAGCAGCTCTATCAGGAACAGATCCGCGGCCAGCCCGAACCCGCCGGCGGCCCGGCGACGCTGATCGCCGAGACCAAGAACAACCGCATCATGGTGAGCGGCGGCGACAAGGAGATCGCCCGCGTCGAGGCCATCATCCGGCAGTTGGACCCGGTCGAGAAGAAGTCCGCCAAGGAGGAGACCCGCGTCATCCGCCTCAAGACCGCTTCCGCCACCGAACTGGTCGGCCTCGTGGAGAAGAGCCTCAACGCGCAGACCCAGACGGTGAAGGTGCTGCTCGACGCCCGCAGCAACAGCCTGGTCGTGACCGGCGACCACGCCGCCGTCGAGGCCGCCGGGCAGATGATCCAGCAGCTCGACTCGCGCCCCGATTCGGGCCCGCGGGAAATGAGGGTGATCGAGCTCAAGTCGGCCGACGCCAACACCCTGGCGCCGACGGTGAACAACCTCTTCACCGAACTCCTCCGGGACCAGCGCGGCGCGGACTATGTGACCTCGACGAAGATCGTCCCCGACCCGGTGGCCAACCGGCTGATCATCACCGGCGGCGCGGCGGAGCTTGAGCAGGTGTCCAGCATCGTGAACCGGCTCGACAACAGCCCCCAGCAGGCCCCCGGCGCCCGCGTCTTCAAGCTGAACCAGTCCGAGGCCGGCATGCTGGCCCCGATCGTTTCGAGCGCGATGATGCGCTACGATGCCCGGGGCCTGCCGATCCGGCGCGTCACGGTCACCGCCGATGAAAAGTCCAACTCCCTGATCGTCTCCGGCACGCGCACCGACCTGCAGGACGCCGAGTCGGTGATCGAGAAGCTCGATGGTGGCGGCGAGCCGGTCGCACGCGAAAAGCAGCTCCGCATTTTCGAGGTGAAGGGCGATGCCGACACCATCGCGACGCTCATCCAGAAGGTCTTCGCCGCGCAGAACCCGGGCCGGAATCTGAACGGCGTCCTCAGCATCACGCCCGAGCCGGCGAGCCGGCGGCTCCTGGTGCTGGCCTCGCCCACGGTGCTTGCCCAGGTCGAGACGATGGTCACCGCGTTGGACGCCAAGCCCGAACAGGGCGTGCGCGAACTGCACGCCGTCGAGCTGAAAAACGCCACCGCCGCGGACCTGATGGCAAAGGTCACCCAGATCTACGCCGAGCAGTCACAGGGCAAGACGATCAAGCCGGCTTCGATCTATCCCGACGCCTCGGGCACCCGGCTGCTGGTGCAGGGCACTGAGGAACAGGCCGCAACGATCCAGCAGATTGTCGGCACCCTGGAGAGCCAGGCGCGGCCCGCGCGGGAGACCAAAGTCTTTGACTTGGGCAAGCTGGCCGAAGCCCAGCGGGTCATGCCCCTGGCGCAGCAGCTCTACAAGGACCAGCTCGCCAGCAGCCCGCAGTTGGGCGCACCGGATGCGCAGATCATCAGCGACGGCAAGACGGGCCGGATCTTCGTCAGTGCCCGCGCCGATCAGCTGAAGACGTTGGAGGACATCATCACCGGACTGCGGGTGAACGCCGGCACCGGCCAGGCTTCCCGCGAGACGAAGGCGTTCGAAGTGGGCACGGCGGCGGATGTCCAGCGGCTGCAGCCGCTCGTCCAGCAGCTTTATCAGGATCAGTGGCGGGACAAACAGGACACCGACCCCGCCGACGCCCAGATCATGGCGGACCCGCGGACGGGCCGGTTGATCGTCACCGGCAAGCCGGAGCACCTGAAGCAGATTGAGGCCATCCTCCAGCAGCTGGGCACCGGCAAGGCGCGCGCCGAAAACCGCCAGACGCGCATCATCGACCTGACCACCGCCAGCGCCGTGGAACTCGCGGGCACCGTCCGCACGCTTTACACCGAAGAGGCCAAGGGCCGGCTGGGCAACCAGGCGCCGGACACGCTCATCACCCCCGACACCGGCGGCAACCGCCTGATCCTCGTGGGCGACACCAACGAACTGACCGCGGTGGAGGAGATTGTCCGGAAACTCGACAAGGCCAGCGCCCAGAGCGCCTCGGCCCGGGTCTTCAAGATCAAGGCCGCCGACCCGGAAAAGGTCGCGGAAATCCTGACCACCTCCCTCGTGCGCTATGACGCCTACGGCCGGCCCCAAAAGCGCGCCACCGTTTCGGTCGATGCCAAAACCCGAACGCTGATCGTCACCGGTGATCCGAAGGAGCTCCAGGGCGTTTCCCTGATCATCGAACAGCTCGACCAGTCGCTCGGCACCGTGCCCGACCGCCACACCAAGGTCATCACCCTGAAGCAGGGCAAGGCGGCGGTCCTCTCGCCAAAGGTCCGGCAACTCTACGCGGACCGCATCAAGAGCCAGCCGGAGCTGTCGACCTCGGAAATCCTCATTCTCGAGGAGACCGAGAGCAACCAGCTCATCATCCCCGGCAATGACGCCCAGTTGAAGCTGGTGGACGAAATCGTCGACGGCCTCCAGTCGGCGCAACTCACCCGCGCGGCCCGGGAGACGCGCCTGCTCGACGTCGGCAGCGCGGATGAACTGACCCGGCTCCAGCCGCTGGTGCAGCAGCTCTACACCGACCGGTTCAAGGGGCGCGATGCCAGCGATCCGGCCGACGCCCAGATCATCGCCGACGCCAAGAATGCCCGCTTCATCGTGACGGCGCGGACCAATCATTTTGCCGAGATCGAGGCGATCCTCGCGCAGTTGCGGAGCAAGGAAACCGCCTTTCAGGCGCGGGATACCCGGGTGTTCGACCTGACCACCGCCAATGCGGTGGAACTTTCGACCACCGTGCGCACCCTTTACACCGAGCAGGCCAAAAACCGTCCCGGGGCGCCGGCCGCCGACACGCTCATCACGCCCGACGTGAGCGGCAACCGGATCATCGTCACCGGCGGCACCAACGAGCTGGCCGTCGTGGAGGACATCATCCGCAAGCTCGACAAGGTGGGCGGCCAGAGCTCGACCGCCCGGGTTTTCAAGGTCAAGTCGGCCGATCCGGAGAAGGTGGCCGAAATCCTCGGGACGGCGCTGGTCCGTTACGACGCCTATGGCCGGCCCCAGAAACGCGTGAGCGTGGTCACCGATCCGAAGACCCGCACCATCATCGCGACGGGCGACCCCAAGGAGCTCCAGGCCGCGGCGGTGATCATCGAGCAGTTGGACTCTTCGCTTGGCACCGAAGCGGGCCGGTCGATGCGTGTGCTGCCCCTCAAGGACCGCCGTGCCTCCGAGCTCACGGCGAAGATCCGCCAAGTCTATCAGGATCAGGCCCGCAACAATCCTGAATTTGGCACCACCGAACCGTTGATTCTGGATGACGCGCTGAGCAACCAGCTGATCGTCGCCGGCAATGAGAAACAGCTCAATGCCCTCGCGGAGATCACCGTCCTGCTGCAGGCCGGGGGAACAACCGGCGGACGGCAGTCGAAGGTGTTCCCGCTGCGGCGTTCTTCGGCCACCACCCTTTCCGGCATGATCGCGCAGCTTTACGGCCGGCGGACGCAGAACGGAGATCCGGCCGAGTGGGTGCTTGCCAGCTCCGGCGGCAATGAACGCACGCTCGTCGTGGAGGCTCGGCCCGCGGTGCTTGAGCGCATCGAGCAGATGGTGAAGGAAGTGGACGGGGCCGGGCCCGAAGGTGAGAACGTGATCCAGACCGTCCAACTGACCAAGGGGCGCGCCGAGGATCTGGCGGATGCGGTCAACAAGGTGATCAGCGCCCGCGGCGACACGGCCCTGGCGAAGCAGGTCAACATCACCGCCGTGGCCGGTGCCAACAGTCTGCTCCTCAACGGCCCGACCAATGCCGTCCAACAGGTGATCGAGGTGATCCGCAGCCTCGACAAGGAGGGCGGCGGCGGCGGCACCGACATCGAGGTTCGCATCTACAAGCTGGAGAACGGCAGCGCGCGCGAGGTTTCCAGCGTGCTCCAGCAGTTGCTCCAGTCCGTCTCGCGCAACCTCTTCCGCCCCGGCCGTGGGCAGGGCGTCGATGGCGAAGGCGGCGGACGCCGCAATCCGCAGGCCAGCGTCTCGGTGGATGAACGCTCCAACAGCCTCATCATCTCGGCGACCGAGGCGCATTTCAAGGTCGTGGAGAAGATCCTCCCGACGCTCGACAAGGCGCCGGAACGCTCCGACCGCGACGTCCAGTTCGTCTGGCTGCGCAAGGCCAAGGCCTTTGACGTCTCTTCCAAGCTCGACACGCTGTTCGAAGACCGCCCCCGCGCCGACCGGCCGGTGATCGAGCCCGACCTCACCGCCAATTCGCTGACGATCATCGCGAAGCGGGGCGACATCCCGCAGATTCAGGACCTCGTTTCCCGCCTCGACGAACAGGGCAAGGACTCCGCGGTCCAGGTCCGGCTGCGCCCGCTGGACCGGGTCGCGGCGGAGCAGATGGCGAAGATGCTGGAGAGCATCTACCCGCAGGTCTCGGGCACGCCGTTGCGGCTCACCGAGAAGATTTCTCCGCCACCCCCGGCGAAGACGCCGGACGGAGCCGCGACGAACGCCAACGCCACGGCCACTTCACCCGAAGTGGTCATCGCCGTGGACAAGGCCGCGAACGCGCTGATCCTGTCCGGTCCGGCGCAGGAACTGGACGCCGTGGACCGCCTGGTGACGGAACTCTCGCTGAACTTCTACGGCAACGAGTCCGAGTTCCGGCTCTTCGCGATCAAGGACGCTGATCCGGTGATCCTCGCGCGCACGCTGACCGAGCTGATCCGGCAGGACCCGGTGCAGGTTCAACAGCCGGGCCAGCCGCCGCAGGCCGTCGTGCCGAAGCAGCGGATCACCGTCGTCGCCGAACCGCGCACCCGCAGCGTGATTGTCCGGGCCCGGCCCACCGATTTCGCGCTGATGGAATCGCTCATCAGGCAGCTCGACAACGCGGGCCAGATGTCACAGCTCGAATTCCGCATCGTGCCGCTCACCAACGCGCCGCCGGAAAAGATCCTGCCGCTGGTGCAGCAGATGGTGACCCAGCTCACCGCGACCCGGCCCGGTGACCCGGTGACCGTCGCCGTGGATCAGCGGGGCCGCGGAATGGTCGTGATCGCGCGCGACACGATGGCGACGCAGGTGGAGAAGCTGATCCAGTCGCTCGACAGGCCATCCGCCAACGTGGAGGCGGAGGTTCAGATCGTGGCGCTGAAGAAGGCTTCAGCGGTTCAGCTCGCCGCCGTGTTGCAGGGCATACTGCGGCCGGGAACGGCGGGGGAATCCACGGCCGAATCGCGCGAACTGCAGGAACAGGTCCGCCGACTGAAGGTGCGGAACGACCGGGGCGAGGCCGTGCTGTTGGACCTCACCAAACCGATCAAGATCGCGACCGATCCCGCCGGCGGCGGCGCGGGCGGTGGCAACCGGCTGCTGCTGACCTCGACGCCAGACAACCTGAAGGCGCTTACGGCCATCGTGGAACTGATGGACAACGTCCCGGTGCTCGACGGCGTGAAGGTCCGCTTCGTGCAGCTCGAACACGCCGATGCCGCCGCCGTCTCGCAGGCGTTGACGACGGTCTTCACGCAGGGCCGCACGCTGGCCGTCGGCCCGGCCGGCCCCGGCGGTCAACCGGCGGAGCAGGGGAAGGCGTTGGTCCAGCCCCTCAACGTGGCGGTGGACACGCGCAGCAACACGCTGATCCTCAGCGGCCATCCCGACAGCCTCGACCTGGCACAGAAGATCATCACGGACATGGACCGGGAACTGTTCCGCTACGTGACCGACGTGCGGCTGTTCCGGCTCAAGCACGCTTCCGCCACCCGGCTCGTTCCGCTCCTGCAGTCCGTCTTCACGGAAGGGGCCGCGGTGCCGGGCACCGAGGGGCTCTCGACCCAGATCAGTCGGCTGCGCACCCTGAAGGAGGGCGAAAAGGGCAAACTGAACCAGACCCCCAAGAGCCGGCCGGCGCTGACGATTCAGGCCGATGACCAGTCCAACATCCTCATCATCGCCGCGCGCAGCGACAACCTGCCGCTGATCGCCGACGTGATCGACCAGTTGGACATCCCCTCGGCCTCGGGCTTGGAGACGGTCCGGATCTACCCGCTCGAACATGCCGATCCAGCGGCCGTCCAGAAGGTGTTAAACGACCTCTTCACCGGCCCGCGCGCGACTTCGCTGCGCAACGAGGACCGCCCGGTCATCACCGTGGATTCGCGGACCAGCGCCCTCATCGTGGCCGGCAACAGCAAGGCGTTTGGCGTGATCGAGGGACTGCTCAAGAGCCTGGACCAAAAGCTTCCATTTGACCTGCGCGACATCGCCCTGATCCCGCTGGAACACGCGGATGCAAACGTCGTGGCACCAACGTTGCAGAAGCTGATGGATGCGCGCGTGACGCAGCGCGCGACCCTGAACCAAGGACAGGCTGACGCGCTCAAGGTCATCATCATGGCCGACCAACGGAGCAACGCGCTGATCGTGGGCGGCGCTCGCGAGGGTTTCGAGCTCGTGCAGAATCTCGCCAAGCAGCTCGACCAGGCGGCCCCGGCCCTGAGCGGCCGCGTCCGGCTCATTCCGATGCAGTATGCCGACGCCCGCGTCGTCGCGAGCACGATGAGCACGCTGTTCGACCAACGCTACACGGCGACCCGCACGGCCGACGTCCAGCGCAACAAGCCGATCATCCTCGCCGACACCCGCAGCAATTCGTTGCTGGTGGCGGCCAGCCAGGAGGACAACCGCACGCTCGACGACCTGCTCAAGCGGCTTGACGCGAAACAGGACAACCCGGCGCTCACGCTGACGGTGCTGCCGCTGAAGTTCAACGACTCGGCGCGGATTGCGACGACCATTGAAACCATCTTCTCCGCGCGCCTGCGGGCCACCACGCTGCCGGGCTCCACCCCCTTGCCGAGTGACCAGATCAAGCTGGAGCCCGACGCCCTGAACAACGCGCTGATCGTCTCCGCCTCGAAGGAAAACCTCGAGCTGATCCAGGGTCTGCTCCTCAAGCTGGACCAGGAACCGACCATCGCCGGCGGCGTGTTTGAGACCTTCACGTTGGAGTTTGCCGACGCCGCCCGCGTCTCCACGATCCTCAAGTCGCTGGTGGACCAGGGGCTCTACCGTCCTGGCCGCCCGGCCAATGCGCCCGCCCGCGGCGGCGCCGTCAGCCGCGACATCCTCTCGATCAGCGTCGATCCCCGGAGCAACACGCTCATCGTCAGCGCGAGCCCGGAAAACCTCAGCATCGTCCGCGAAGTCGTGAAGAAGCTCGACTCGAAGGACCTGGCCGCCAATGCCGACGTGAAGCTTTACGTCCTGAAGAACGCCCGGGCGAGTTCGCTTGCCACCACGTTGCAGCAGTTCTTCCAGGCCAAACGCACGGCCGACAGCATCGCGGTCAACGCCAACGAACGGTCCATCCCGGCCACCGTGCTGGCCGACGACCGGATCAATTCGCTCATCGTCACCGGTGGCAAGGAGGCCTTCGACCTGGTGGACCGCATGCTCCCGCAACTGGACGGCGACAGCGTCTTTTCGCGGCTGAACTTCCGGGTCTTCCCGTTGAAGCGGGCGACCGCCCTGAAGCTGCAGGCGACGCTGCAGCCGATCTTCGCCAACCGCCCGCCCAAAGTCCGCGGCGAACCGGTGGACCCGATCACGATCATCGCCGACCAGTGGGTGAACGCGCTGCTGGTGGGCGCCACCGTGGATGACCTGAGCACGGTCGCTTCGCTCATCGAGAAGCTCGACAGCGAGCCCACGGAAACCGGCATCTCCATCCATGTGTTCCCGCTGGCCAAGGCCGATGCCCGCCGGGTGGCCACGACGGTGCAGGGGCTGTTCCGCGAGAACCTCCCGAACCAGGTCCTCCCGATCACCGTCAGTGCCGATGAGCGCATCAACGCGATCGTGGTGTCCTGCGGCGAGACCGACGCCAAACGCATCGGCGAACTCGTCCAGAAGCTGGACACCGATCAGGTGGCGAAGGTCAGCGAGATCAAGGTGTTCCCGCTGCAGTTCGCCCGGGCGGAGGCGCTCGCGACGATCCTGAACACGGCGCTGAACACAAAGCCGGTCCCGCTCAACGAGCAGAGCCCGAACGCCCAGTCGGTGCTGCAGTTCATCACCCGCACCATGCAGGGCCAGGAACTCGTCACGGCGGCGCTCAAGGAGTCCGTCTTGATCACCGCGGACCCGCGGATGAACTCGCTGATCGTTTCCGGGCCGGTTGATTACATGGGCCTGCTGGAGCAGATCATCACCCGGCTCGACGCCAGTTCGCCGCAGCTGGCGAAGATCAAGGTGTTCTCCCTGCAGAACGCCGACGCCCGCCAGATGGCCGAGCTGCTGACCCAAATGTTCCGCATGACGCCCGCCGCCGGCACGGGAGGCGGCCAGCGGTCCGTGCAATACACGCTCGTGAGGAATGTGTCGGCCGACGCCAATTCGGCCGAGGAGGCGCTGGCCTCGGCGACCGTGGGCACGGCCGAGCAGACCGCGCTGACGGTGACCATTGATCCGCGGACCAACAGCCTGCTTGTCGGCGGCACGGATCATTACGTCACCCTCGTTTCCCAGCTCATTGAAACGCTGGATTCGAGCACGGCACACGAGCGCAATTCCGAGGTCATCCGGCTCAAGAACTCGCAGGCCCCTGACGTGGCGACGGCGATCCGCAACTTCCTCGATCAGGAACGCCTGAAGCTCATCCAAGCCTTGGGCCCGGACGCCGCCAGCGCCGTCCAACGCTCGCTGGACCAGGAGGTCGCCGTGGTGGCCGAGCAGACCAGCAACACCCTCTTGCTCTCGGCCAACCACCGTTACTTCGAACAGGTGCGCAAGATCATCGAGGAGATCGACGCCGCCCAGCCGCAGGTGCTGATCCAGGTGCTGCTCGCGGAGGTGACCTTGGACAACGCCACCGATCTGGGCGTCGAGTGGAGCCATGCGGGCAGCAAGGGCGACGTCGCCTACGGGATCGGCACCGACTTCAGCGTGGCGGACTCGCTGAAGAGTTTCGGCGGTTTCTCCAGCGCGGTCACGGGCAGCGATTTCAGCTTCCTGCTGCGCGCGCTGAAACAGCAGGGCCGCCTCGAGGTGCTCAGCCGGCCGCAGATCGTCACCTCCGACAACAAGCCGGCGACGATCAACATCGGCCAGAAGGTGCCGCTCATCGACACCAGCCGGCTGGACGCCCAGAACAACCTCACCACGCAGTTCCGTTACGAGGACGTGGGCGTGAACCTCACCGTGACGCCCAAGATCAGCCCGGACGGCTTCGTGAAGATGGAGATTGGCACGACCAACAGCTCGATCAGCACCTCCACCGTCGAGGTGAACAAGGGATCCTCGGTGCCGATCATCAACCAGCGCAAGGCCAACACCACGGTCAGCGCCCAGAGCGGCCAGACGATCATCATCGGCGGGCTCATCGGCACCTCGGACGACAAGCGGGTGAAAAAGATGCCGGTGCTGGGCGAGATCCCCTACCTCGGCGCCCTGTTCCGCACCAGCACCACCAAGCGGGAGCGCAAGGAGCTGCTGATCATGCTCACGCCCCAGATCATGCAGAACTTCCAGTCCAAGGTGAAGCTGACCGATCCCGACGACGTGCTGCGCCAGGAGCTGGACTCGTCGAACTTCAAGCCGCTGATGAAGCAGGGCGAGATGCAGCGCAAAATGCTCGAACCGCTCTACCAGACCAACCGGCCCTCGTGGCGGGAGCGGAGGATCCGGAACGGCAAGGACAGTTCCCTGTGAGCCGGAGCTTCCGGAGACTGCGACGGGTGCTTCCGGGTTTGGTGTTCCTAGCGATCCTGACGGCCGGGTGCGCCACCGGCGGACGAGGCGGGGTGGCGGTCTCGGAGCTGCACCTCTTCGGCGTGCCGGTGGCGCTCGACCTGGATGGCAGGCCGGGGCCGGACGGCCTGGGCGTGCGCATCTATGCGAGTGCGCCGGGGGTGGCCCGGGGCATAGCCCTCCGGCAGGGCGTCTTGGACGTGCTCATGTTTGAGGGGGCCGTCGGGGCGGGCGAATTGAGGGTCACGCCGCCGCGCAGGGTCTGGTCCTTTGAACCCGCCACGTTGAAACCCTTCGCGGCGGAAACCTCCCTCGGCCTTGGCTACCAGCTCGCCTTGCGCTGGGACCTGGCCGGGCCGCGCACCGCGACCGTCACCGTGATCGCCCGCTACCGGGCGCCCGACGGGCTGGAACTGTGGTCCACTGCGAACACGGTGTCGGTGGCCGCGAAGTAGTGGCCGCTGGTCGCGGGGATCGATCCACCGTCGCCCCCGCCGGTTCGACCGCTCCGGCTCAGGCGTTCACAAACAGCGGTTCCTCGATGCCGCTGAGTTCCGCGAAGTTGCGCACCTTTTCCAGGTGCATCTGGGTGAGCGTGGTTCCGGCCGACACGATGAGGGTGCCGTCGCGGGTATGGATTCCGACGGTCAGTTCGTGGCCCACCCGCAACTCCTTCAAGGTGACGCGCCTGGGATCCGGCGTCGCGAGGAGTTCCGCCGGCCGGGCGAGGTCGAAATAGACGGCGACGGATTCGAGGACTTTCGGGTCGTAGTGTCCGTGGCACGAGCGCAGGGCATCCAGCGCCTTGAAACGCGGAATCTTCCTCTCCTCCAGGAGGTGGAGGTCATTCAGGACCCGGAGAATCCGGGCGCCGAGGGGGATATCGCAGCCGGCGACGGCATCGTTCGGATGGCCGCTGCCGTCGAAGTTCTTCTGCTGGTAGCGGACGATCTGCGCGACCCCCTCCAAGCGGGGGATGTGGGCGAGCAGTTGACCACCGGTCTCCGGCACGCGGGCCAGCATGTCCTTTTCGGCCCCGGTCAACGTCAAGCCGTCGCGGAAACGCTGGAGCACGGAGGCGGGGAGGGCGAGGCAGCCGATGGGGGCGAGCATGGCGGCCAGCTCCAGGTCCCATGTCTGCGGAACCTTGCGGTGCAGGGCAAACCGGCGCATGGCATCCCGGAGCTGCAGGGCGCGGCCGAAGGCGGCGGGATCCGTCATCGCCAGCGTTTCGGTGAGCAGTTTGACGCTGCCGCTGAGGGTGCGCTCGAGGAGATCGCGTTCCGCGGTGACGAGCTGGTATTGGCGCAGGGCGGCCTCAAGGGCGTTGATGAGGGAGTCCGGCTCGCAAGGCTTGTTGAGGAAGCGGAAGACGTGACCGTGATTGACCGCTTCCACCGCCGTGTGCTGGTCCGCGTTGCCCGTGAGCATGAGCCGCACGGTGTCCGGCCAGCGCTCGGCTGCCTGCCGCAGGAATTCGATGCCGTTCATTTCGGGCATCTGCATGTCCACCATGACGACGGCGTAGGGGCCGTCGTTTTCCAGGCGGAGCAGGCCCGCCGCCCCGCCGACGGCGACGTCGAGCTGGAACCGCTTGCGCAGGGTGCGTTGGAGTCCCTCCAGGACATTGGCCTCGTCGTCGACGCAGAGAATCTTCGTGCTCATAAGGGGTCAGTCGGTCGTGCGCGTGGCTTGGTGGGCCAGTTCGGCCTGCCACGCAGGCAGCCGATCCAGCAGTCCGAGTTCCTGGAGGTAGCTTTCGTCCACCGGCGTCGCGGAACCGGGTAACTTGTCGCCGTCGGGCCCGCTCAGCAGGGCGTTGGCGACATGCACGGTGGTAAGCGCGCCAAACTGCCGTTCGAGCGACAGGCCCGGCCGCCGGTGCAGGCTGACGGCCCCCACGACGGGCACCGGCAGGCCCCACAGGCCGAACAGGTAGCCGCCCACCTCGAGGTG
>JAYUSF010000095.1:0-6551 GCA_043755815.1 Verrucomicrobiota bacterium | reverse complement strand
CTCCCGACGCAACCGTCCGGGAACAGCTCGCGGCGCTGGGAGTCCAGCTGATCCATTATGTGCCGGAGGATGCCTTTGTTGCGAGCCTGGACCGGGTTCGTCTCGGCGAACTGCGTGCCTTGCTGTCCGTCCGGTGGGTCGGTGAGTTCCGGCCGCAACACAAGCTGGATCCGCGGCTCAAGTCGAAGCTGACGGGCAAGCTCGCCGGAACTTTTCCGGCCAAGCTCCTGGCCCGCCCCGGCGCCTCGGGGCTCGAACTCCGCATGATCGCCCGGCATCTGCACGACAGCACGCCGCGGCCGACGCTGAGCGCCGGCACCTTTTTCTCCGGCAACCTCAACGCCGCCGAGCTGCGCGTCCTTGCCCAGTCGGACGCCGTGCTGTGGATCGAACCCGCCCCGCGCATGAAACTGGTGGACGAAGTCGCCACCACCATCGTCGCCGGCGAAGGCTCGGCGATCGGCGGCCCGGCCTACGTGCATGAACTCGGCTACGACGGCACAGGCGTCATTGTGGCAGTGGCGGATTCGGGCATCGATTCCGGCGACCCCGACGACCTGCATCCCGACCTGGCGGGACGCGTGGAGGCGCTGTTTGCCTACGACAACCTGGCCGACGCCAGCGACGAGCACAGCCACGGCACGCACTGCGCCGGCATCGTGCTGGGGAACGCCGCCTCGGGTGAGAAGGACGACAACGGCTTCCTCTACGGGCTGGGGGTCGCCCCCGGCGCGCGGTTGGTGGGTCAGCGTATCTTCGACGGTTCGGGCGAATACCGTCCGCCGCCGAGCTTTGCCCGGCTCACCCAGGACGCGGTCCGCAGCGGCGCCTACGTCGGGTCCAATTCCTGGGGCGACGACACCTCCGGGCAATACGACCTGAGCGCCGCGGAATTCGACGCGTTGGTCCGCGATGCGGATCCCGACGTCCCGGGAGAGCAGCCTTACCTTCTCGAATTCAGTGCCGGCAATTCCGGTCCGGCCGGCCAGACCATCGGTTCCCCAGCCGTCGCCAAGAACGTGATCGCGACGGGCGCCACGCAGAACAACCGCTTCGAGTTCCCAATCTACGGCGAAGGCCAGGAAGTCATGGCCGATTTCTCCAGCCGCGGCCCGGCGGAGGATGGCCGCATCAAGCCCGACCTGGTCGCGCCCGGCACCTGGATCGCCTCGCTGCGGTCCGTCTTCGCCAACGACAACAACGCCTGGGGACCGATCAGCGACCTGTATCTCTATCAGGGCGGAACCTCGCAGGCCGGGCCGCATGCCAGCGGCGCGTGTGCGGTGGTCGTCCAGTGGTATCGGGCCACCCACGTTGGCGCGACCCCATCGCCGGCGCTCGTGAAGGCGCTGCTCATCAACTCCGCCGATGACATGGGCACGGCGGTCATTCCCGGCGGTGGAGACGTGCTGGGCGGTGAACCCACCGACGATGGCGACGGCATCCTCGTGGGCGACACCGCGCCGGTGCCCAACAACGACGAGGGCTGGGGCCGTATCAACCTCGTGAACCTCATCGACTCCGAGCGGCGCTTCGAAATGACCGATCAGGGCGACGGACTGGCGACCGGCGGCATCTTCGAACGCAAGGTGGTCGTCGGCGCCGGCGACCAGTTGAAGATCTCCCTCGTCTACACCGACGTGCCAGGCCTGCCCGCGGCAATTCCGGCGCTGGTCAACGACCTTGATCTCGAGGTCATCGCGCCCAACGGCGACCTCTACCGCGGCAACGCCTTTGCCGACGGTGAAAGCGTGGCGGGCACGTTCCAAGGGGACCGCATCAACAATGTCGAGGGCGTTCACCTGAGCGAGCCGGCGGCCGGGGAATGGACCGTGCGCGTCCGCGGCGTGAACGTGGTCCAGGATGTCCATCGCCGCACCACCGGGGCGCCGGAGCAGGACTTCGCGCTCGTGATTTCGGGCCAGTTGCCCGCGCCCGGCGAAGGGGTCGTCTCCTGGGATCGCGAAGCCTACCGCGCGCCCGCCACCGCCACGATCCGGCTCGTGGACCAGCAGCTCGCCGGGCAGGCCAGCGTCTCCGTCAGTGTCACCAGCACGACGGAGCCGGCCGGCGAAACCGTGCTGCTCGGCCGTGTGGGAAACTCCGGGAACTTCCTCGGCACGGTTCAACTCACGACCAACGCGCCGGCACCCGGCAATGCAACCGTGTCCGTCCGTGACGGCGACGAACTCAGCGTGCTCTACCGCGACGCCAGTCCACCGGGCGACCGGACCGCGACCGCACACATCGATGCCCAGCCGCCGTTGATCTCGGACGTGAATGCGGTGAAAGAGTTCGGCCGCGTGCAGATCACCTGGCTCAACAGCGAGCCGGCCAATGCGCAGGTCTATTTCGGCACCACCAACGCCGTGACGAACCTCGTCAGTGATCCCGCCTTCCGCCTGCAAAGCCGGGTGGCGCTGCCGCAACTGACTCCGGGCGAAACCTACTTCTACTTCGTCGTCGCGACCGACAAGGCGGGAAACGCCACCACGAACAACAACGGCGGCGTGTTCCAGCGTTTCGTCGCGCCCAGCCCGGCCTCGGCCCTGCTGGTCTATTCGCCGGAGGCGACCTTCGAGGAGCTCACCGACACCACCTATCCCGGCATCGAGAACTGGACCAGCGCGCTCGATTCGCTGCACCTCGATTACGAGGTCTGGGACACGTCGGTTGTTGGTCGCGGCCCCACGGCGGAGGAGCTGCGTCCGTATCGCCTCGTCGTCTGGCGGCCGGAGGAAGGCGCCGCGCCCGTGCCGGGAATCACCTCCGCGGTGCAAAACTACGTGCAGGCCGGCGGGTCGCTGTTCGTCGTGTCCCACGACCTGCTGAGCCGCCTCGCCGAATCGCCGGGCGGCACCAACTTCATGGTGCAGGTGCTTCACGTGAAGGCGTTCGGCGCCGACCAGGGGGCGACGGCCATCGCCGCCATTCCGGGCGACATCGCCGGCGCCGGCGTCACGGTGGAGCTCGACTACAGCAACTTCCCCGAGGGCTTCATCGTGGACCTGCTCTTCAGCCTGAGCGGTCTCTCCGGCT
Organism: Verrucomicrobiota bacterium; assembly: GCA_043755815.1. Taxonomy (GTDB): domain Bacteria; phylum Verrucomicrobiota; class Verrucomicrobiia; order Limisphaerales; family UBA9464; genus CAIWAH01. The sequence goes on along the minus strand of JAYUSF010000095.1, from coordinate 3,512 downwards.
GGTCCGATGTGCCGGATCACCTCACGCCTGCGGCTGACGCGACGCCGGTCTTTCTCCAGGAGGAACAGCAGATCGTCGGCGTGCGTTTTCCCAAGACCGGTCAGGACAGTGCCACCGGACGGGTCGTGTTCTACTCGTTCCCGTTTGAAGCAGTGCCCCTCGACACGCCCGCGCCCAACAACCGTTCCACGCTGCTCGCGAACGCGCTGCGTTTCCTGACGCCGGAACTGTCACCCGGCGGCGCCGTGGCGTTTGGCCAGTCGGCCTACACCGTTCCGGGCGATGTCCTGATCGAGGTGCTCGACAGCGGCCGCGCCGGGCAGGGCTCGGCCGGCGCGACCGTCGCCAACGGCGCCGCCCAGTTGACCGTGCCGCTGGCGGAATCGCCGCGCCGCGGGGTCTTCCGCGGGCGCTTCACGCTGCAGGACGTCGGCGCGCCAGCGGCGCCGGGCCGCTTGGGCGCGAAGCACGGTGACACGTTGCGCGTGACCTACGTGGACACGGCCAACGCGGAGTCGTCCTCCACCGCCAGCGTGGACCTGGTGAAGGCCGGAATCAGCGGCGTGACGACCGAACCATCCTACAATGAGGCCTATGTTTCGTGGATCACCGACAAACCCACCGACGCGCTGGTGCGCTTTGGTGAGACACCCGGCGACGATTCGTTCCTGACCCGCAGCGCCTACAACGCCGAGTTCGGCACCCGGCACGACGTGCTGCTGCGCGGCCTGCTGCCCAACAAGACGTATTACTTCCAGGTCGTGAGCCGCGACGGGGCCGGCAACGTGACCGTGGACAACAACGCCGGCGCGCTTCATTCCGTCACGACCCTCCAGCCCATCCAGCCGCCGTGGGACGATCCGCTCGACGCCGAGGAACCGGGCTGGGTGGTCTTCGACGACTCCAGCACCGGCGCCACGTTGCCCGGCGACGACGAGGACGACGGCGGCGGCGACCTGAGCGCCAGCGGCTGGCAGTTCGGCGAACCGTTGAACGACCGGCAGGTCACACCGCACACCGGCGACAACGTGTGGGCGACCAACCTCAGGGGCGAAGGCGTGGACTATGCGATCTCGGACCTCATCACGCCGGCGATCAGCCTCGTGGGCGGCAATTCGGCGAAGCTGCGCTTCTGGCAGAACTACGACTTCAGCGTGACCGGCGGGGGCGAGGACGATCCCTTCGGCGACTTCGTGCTGGAGGCCGCGCAGGTGGCCCTGTCCACCGACAACGGCGCGACGTGGAAGGACCTCTATGCCGTGACCGACGAGTTCTCGTTCGACTGGGAGGAAGTCGAGGTGGACCTCACCAAGTTCGTCGGTGAGGTCGTGCGGATCCGCTTCAACTACCAGCTCTTCGCCTTCACCTCGGGCGCGCGCCTCGGCTGGATGCTCGACGACATCGGCATCTCCCTGAACACCGTCGCCAGCAGCGGCGTTCTGGTGACCAACAACCTCGCGCAGGCCGGCTTCACCCTCGTTGGCCCCAACGGGCTGACGATCACCGGCGCGGGCCAGTCCTACCGCACGAATCTGCCGGCCGGCGAATACCGCGTCACCTGGCAGAACGTGCCCTACTATTCCACGCCGTCGCCGCGCACGAAAACGCTCGGCGGCTCGACCAACCTGCTCGTCTTCACCGGCAGCTACCGCTTCCCCGACGTGAACCGCAACTCGATGAGCGACTTTTGGGAGAAGAAATACTTTGGCTCGGTCGCCACTGGATTCACCGGCCGCGGCGACACCGACGGCGACGGGGTGAGCGACGTGGCGGAATGGCGCTCCGGCACCGACCCGACCGATGCGGATAGCCGGCTCGCGCTGGCGCTGCCCGAGACGCTGCCCAACGGCACGCTGGGCTTCACCTGGCCCACGACGCCCGGTTGGGTTTACTGGCTGGAAACCAGCAACGATCTCGAGACATGGATTCGGGTCAGCGACGCGCTCCGGGCGGCCGGCGATTCGCTCACCACCACGCTGCCGGCGCTCGACCCGCGGTTGCCCTACTTCTTCCGGGTGGTGGCGCTGCCCTGAGCGCGAGGCTCGGGGGGGAACCCGTGAACCGTGGCGACCCTCGCTTCAAGCGGTTTGCGGCGGCCGCCCTTCCGTCGCCGTGGATCATGTTCCGCGATCTTCCGGCGACCCGATGGCCAAGGTCAGCGAACGCGGCAGCGTCCTGCAGTGCGGCCGAGGAGCGCAGAGCCGCGACCGCTTTCGGGCACTGTCATGACGGCAGATGCACCCGAGGGATGGCCCACGTCCGGCCGGCAAAAGCGGCGGCCAGCCACCGCAGTCCAAGACGCCCCCGCGAAGTTCAGATCCCCAAGCCCTGCTGGGCGTCGGCAAGTTCCTCGTCGCGGCGATGAAAGCCACAGGTGTGGAAGAGCTGCTCGGCGGCGGCGAGATCGGCCCAATCTTTAGCCCGAATTCCGAAGTAAGGCCGGCCCCGGGCAGGAGCGCAGACTGTCAGTCTGCCGTGTCGGCCGGCGGGCAGCCGGCGGAGCCTGGCACTCAACCGGACGTCAGGAGAAATTCGGGCGTCTGCAGGTTGCCAACCTGCGAAACAGCAGGCTGCCTGGCGGTTCTGGAATTCGGGCTTAGCCCGGAGGGCTGGCAGCAAGTAGCCGGGGGTTGAGCGCCGGCGACACCCCCGGTCAACGCGCGAACCGCCCGGCACCCCGGAGGCGGTGCCAGCGGCGTTCGTTGGCTCCGGAGCCTCTGCGACCCCTTCAGGGTCGGGTCGTCTCCCGAAGGTTTCCGGGGGTGTCGCTCGCGGACTCGCTTTACCCCCGGCTACTGGCTGGAACGCCTCCGGCGTTCGGCAGCAATCCGCCTCGTGACCTTGGCGGCTACGGGCCGAGGAGAACCGCCTCGGCGTCCTCCAGTTCGGGGAGGCGACGGCGGTAGCCGTGTTTGAGAATCAACCGCCGCGCCTCGGCCAGATCGTGTTGCGGGGATTCCCAGCGATACTTCCCACTTCCGGCTTCCGACTTCGCACTCCCAAACAACCGTGCTCGATAAAGATGGATGTCTGCCAGGAACAGCGGCATGGGGCCGCGGGCGGCGATTTCCCAGGCTTCGTCCAGGTCGCTCTGCGCGCTCTCGGGGCCGGTCCGCAAGCCGGTGAGACTCCGCTGCCAGGCGCGGGTGAGGAGGCCGACGACGAGAAGGTGTTGCTGGCCGGCGCGGCGGAGGCCGGAGACGGCGGCGTCAATTTCGGTAGCCGCCGAGGTGACGAGGCGGACGACGGGCGACATGGACGGGCCATCCGCCTCCTCACGTCGGCGGCTACCTTCAAGGATCGCCGTGTAAAGCGCGGCGCGGCCCAGGGAGAAGTGGTCGAGGGCGATGTCGAGGAGGGGCGCTCCACTGTGCGCCTGCATCCACTCGAGCGTTTGCGCCGCGCGCTCGGAGACGGCGCGGCAGGATGCCAATAGCGTAGGAGACGACGTGAGGAGTCTCTGACTTTCGGGGGAAGAAGTTAGAGCCTCCTCACGTCGGCTCCTACGAAGA
>JAYUSF010000094.1:0-6561 GCA_043755815.1 Verrucomicrobiota bacterium | reverse complement strand
TCCACGAAAGAAAGGACCCGCTCCTGCAGAATCTTGCGACCGCGTGCGAGCCGTTGCTTGACTGCGTCCTCGGTGAGATCGAGCGCGACCGCCACGTGTTCCACCGAACGATGCTCGCGGTAATAAAGGACGAGCGGTTCGCGATACAACTCGGGCACGCGCTCCAGTGCGCTCCACAAGATCGCCTGCTCCTCCTTATCCATCGCGAGGTCGGCGGCGGGCTGGTCGGCTGACGGCAGCTCCTCCGCCAGTTCAATTGCTTCCACCTGGCGCACGGGTTCCTGTCGGTCCGCGCGACGCAGCCGGCCGACCTTGTAACGCAGAATGCCGCACAACCACGGCCGCAGCTTCTCGGGTTCGCGCAGCGTGCGGAGTTGGCGCCACGCATCGACGAACGCCTCCTGGGCTAAGTCTTCGCTCTCGCTCAAGCTGCCAGTCGCGGAATACGCCAGCGAGCAGAGGAGACGTTGATAACGTTCCACCACCTGGCCGAACGCCTCGCGATCGCCGTCCAGACAGGCGGCGACCAGTTCGGCATCGGTGGTGAGTTCAATTGCGGTCATGGCGTCAGCGTTGGGCATCATGCTTCTCTGGCAAGTGCCAGAAAAGCCCGAACCGGTGACAAAAATCTTTCGAAGCATCGGAACTGCGCTCGGAGCGCCGAGCAGCGCTCAACCCCGATTCCCGAGCAATCAGGCGGAGCAATGCTCCGCGCTCCGGAAATTCCCGCAAATACATTGTCACCTGACGCCCCGGTTTGGACACATGTAGGCGAAATGTCGGTGTCCATACGATGCAACCAAACTGAAATAGCTCACTCATGAAAATGAACCTGATGACCGCTTCCCAGACAATCCGGCGCCCGCTGTTGGCGGGCACCTTGATTTGCGCATTGCTCGCTTTCAGCACGATCGCAGCCGAACCCGCAAAAACCCCACTGCTGCTCGACGATTACTCCGACCCCAAGAGCAACAAGCACGGAGTCGAACGGCTGTTGATCGACGACAAGGCCGCCGGCAGCACTTCAACCGCGACCCAGAAATGCGAGAACGGAGTGCTCATCGTCAGAGGCGATCTGGTGCCCGGACGCGGCGTCCCCGCGTTCATCAGCCAGGTGTCGCTCCTGTCCGCCGAGGGCAAACCCAAGGACCTGACCGGTTACACGGGCGTTCGCCTGAAAGTGAAGGTCACCAGGGGCATCTTGTGCGTGCAGGTGGGCACCGCCGAGATCACCAACTTCGACTACCACACCGGCGTGCCGATCGCCGGCAAGCGCGGGGAGTTTCAAGAGGTCCGCATCCCCTTCAAGGACATGAAGCGCGCCTGGTCGGAGCAGACCGCGCTCAATGTGAAATCCATCACGAGCGTCAACCTCGTTTCGTTCGGCATGGCCAAGGATGCGTTCGCCTACGAGGTGGATGAGATCGGGTTCTACTGAACCGGCCAACCAACGTCATCAACGATCTCCTTTGCCCTATGACTTTCGACACCACCCAAGCCCCAGTCGCCGCGTCGCCGGGCACGGACACCGCCCGCCTCGACTACCTCGATGCGACCCGCGCCTTCGCACTCGTGCTTGGCATCGTGTTCCACGCGTGTCTGTCGTTCATGCCGGTCTTCATGGGCTGGGCGGTGCAGGACATCTCGACCAGTCCGCTGGTGACGACTTTAATGGCGGTCAGCCACTCGTTCCGCATGGAACTGTTCTTCCTGCTGGCGGGCTTCTTCAGTCACCTGACCTTTCATCACAAGGGCGCCGGTGAATTTGTGCGCGCGCGCCTGCTCCGCATCGTGGTGCCGTTCGTCGTCGGCTGGTTTCTCCTGCGCCCGCTGGTCATTTCGGGCTGGATCATGGGATCCGCGAGCTTGCGAGGCGACGTGGATGTCTGGGCTGGTCTCGTGGGCGGCGTCCAAACTCTCGCGCCGCTGCCGGCCGGGATCTTCGCGGGATCGCATCTGTGGTTTCTGTATTACATTGCGCTGATCACCACCCTGGTTCTCGTCGCGCGGGGATTGCTGAGTGCAACCGGTTCGTGGAAGGACACGCTGGTCCTTCGTGCGGACTCTTTCGTCGCGTGGCTGGCCAACTCCCCGGTGGCGCTGGTGGTCCTCGCGGTGCCGACGGCCGCCACGCTGTGGTTCATGAGTTTCTGGGGCATGGACACGCCGGACAAGTCGCTGTGGCCGCACTTCCCGGCGCTGACGATCTACGGTGGCTTCTTTGTCCTCGGCTGGATGTTGAGCCGGCAACGCGAGCTGATCTCCCAGTTCGCGCGGCTCACGCCGCAACGCTGGATCGTGGCGGGCCTCGGCGTCGCCGCCATCCTTCTGCTGGGTGACATCGAACGCGATCCGGGCCATCCCCGTTACGTCGCCGCGCACGTGGCCTTTGCCCTGAGCTACGCCCTGACGATGTGGTCGCTCGTGTTTCTGACCATCGGCGTCTTCCAGAGATATTGTTCGCGGCCCAACGCGTTCGTGCGCTACGTCGCCGATTCGTCCTACTGGATGTATCTCATCCACCTGCCGCTCGTCGTGTGGCTGCAAGTGGCGGTCGCCGAGCTGCCGGTGAACTGGTCGCTCAAGCTGGCGTTCGTTTCGACGGTCACGATCGCGCTCTCGTTGCTCACCTATGATCTCTTCGTGCGCTCGACGTTCATCGGCTGGGTGCTGAATGGCCGTCGTCGCGATCGGGTGCTGCCGGCCTGGGTGCTCGGCTGCGTCGCTCGGGCGCGGCCGCCATTACTGGGGCGTGACCAGTAGAAATCGCGACGCCTATCCTTCGCATTTCTTGAGGGAACCGATTCGGTGTCGCCTTGTCGGCTGTCGCGGCGACGAAAGTGACGAACGATGAACTTTGGCGATTATCCCGTGACTGCGTCCGGGTGGCCTGTGTCTTTGGTCCTTCGTCATTTCCCCTCGAATCCGCCCTTGCTCGGAGCATTCGCGCGACTAGCCTCAGCGCATGTCCCCGAGCCTTCAGGACGCGCGACCCGCAGTCAGCGGCGGCTCGTTCCTTGATCCGGCGGCCTTGATGCGCATCCGCAACCTGGAACTGCGCGCGCAGGTCGTGGTGGAGGGCTTCTGGTCGGGCATGCACCGCTCGCCCTTCCACGGCTTTTCCGTCGAGTTCACCGAATACCGCCCCTACGTCGTCGGCGACGACCTGCGTTACCTCGACTGGCGGCTCGTCGCCCGGAGCGACCGCTACTACATCAAGAAATTCGAGGACGAGACCAACCTCCCGTCGCATCTGCTGCTGGACCTCAGCCCGTCGATGAACTTCAGGTCGCTCGGCTGGTCCAAGCGCGACTACGCGGCGACCTTGGCCGCTACCTTCAGCCAGTTCCTCCACGACCAGGGCGATGCGGTGGGGTTGCTGACGTTCGACGATCGGGTGCGCGACTACCTGCCTTCGAAACATCGGAAAGGCCATCTGCGGCAGATCATGCTGGCGTTGGAGAAGCAGTCTTCCGCCCGGACCACCAGCCTCGCGGAACCGCTCAAACGCATCGTCGAAATCGTCCGGCGCCGCGGCATGATGCTGGTAATCTCCGACCTTCTCGCGCCGCTGGAAGACCTGGAGAAGAACCTTGGCCATCTCGCCGCGTGCGGTCATGACGTCGTCGTTTTCCAGGTGCTCGATCCGGCGGAGACGACGTTCCAGTTCCAGAAGGCGACGCGGTTCGAGGACATGGAGTCCGGTCGTGATCTCTACCTGAATCCCTCCGCCGCACGGGCGCGCTACCTCGAGGCCTTCGGCAAACACCAGTCCGCCGCCAAATCGCTCTGCGAACGGCTCGGCATCGCGTTCCACGTGCTGACGACGGACGTGCCTTTGGACATCGCGTTGTTTGAATTCCTCCGCGACCGCCTCGCCCGCGGCCGCAAGCCGGTGAAGACCCGACGCTGATGAACTTCCTCGCCCCGCTCTTTCTCGCCGGAGCCGCCGCGGTCGCCTTGCCGATCCTGCTGCATCTGATCCGCCGCACGGAACGGGAGAAGACGCCGTTCAGCTCGCTGATGTTCCTCCAGCCCACGCCGCCGCAGATGACCAAGCGCAGCCGGCTGGAGAATCTGCTCCTCCTGCTGCTGCGTTGCCTGGTTCTGGCGCTGGTCGCGTTCGCCTTCTCCCGGCCCTATCTCCAGCAGGCCATCACACCGCCGGCGCAGAAGACCGAACGGGTCCGCACGGTCGTGCTCGTGGACACCAGCGCGAGCCTGCGGCGCGACGATCTCTGGGCCCAGGCGAAGCAGCGGGCCGCATCGGTGCTCCGCGCCGCGGGTGCTGCGGACGAAGTCGCGCTGGTCGCATTCGACCGGCAGCCGCGCGTGCTCATCGACTTCACCCGCTGGACCGGATCCGCGTCGACCGAGCGGGCCAACCTGGCGGTGAACCTGATCGAATCGGAAACCCCTTCGTGGCTCCCGACCCATCTCGGCTCCGCGATGATGCGGGGCGTTGAGCTGCTTGAGGAGAAAGCCGACGCCCAGCTCCGCAAACGACTCGTGGTCATCAGCGATTTCCAGGAGGGCGCGAAGCTCGACGGCCTCCAGGGTTACGAATGGCCGAAGGGCGTCGAAGTCCGGCTGGAACAGGTGAACGCCCGGTCTGTGGGCAACGCCGCGCTCCAACTCGGGGCGGAACTCGCCTCCGGTTCCGGCACGACCGACGGCAGCATCAAGGTTCGCGTCAACAATTCCGCCGATGCCAGGCGCGACCAGTTCCGCATCCAGCGGAACGACGCGGGTCCGGGCGCGGAAGCCTACGTGCCGGCCGGGCAAAGCCGCGTCATCACGCTCTCGGCCGGAACCAATTCGCTCACGGCGACGAATGGTTTGAGGCTGTCGCTGGCCGGCGATGACCAGCCGTTCGACGACTCGCTCTTCATCCAGACGCGCCGTCAGGAAACGGTCCGTGTGCTCTTCCTCGGCAACGACGATCCCAAGGATTCGGCGGGACTCGCCTACTACCTCGGCCGTGCGTTTCCCGAAACCCGGACGCGCAAGGTCGAGCTTCTGCTGCGTCCCGCCTCCGTGCCGCTCACGGCGGCCGATCTCAAGGACGCCGCGCTGGTCGTCGGCAGCACCAAACTCAACGCGAGCCAGGCGGCGTGGGCGAAGCAGGCGTTGGCGGCCGGGGTCACCGTGCTGTTGGCTTTGCCGGATTCCACTTCGACCGAGGCGATCGGAACCCTTCTGGGCCGGACCGCACCGACCGCGGCTGAACTGACGGGCAACTACAGCCTGTTCGGACGGATCGATTTCCAGCATCCGCTGTTCGCCCCGTTCGCCGATCCTCGCTTCAGCGACTTCACCCGGATCCATTTCTGGAAGGCGCGCCAGCTGTCGACCAACGGGATTCCCGGCGCCCGGGTCGTCGCGGCCTACGATTCCGGCGACGCGGCGCTGATGGAGATTCCCGCGGGCCGGGCTTCGTTGTTCGTGCTGACCTCCACCTGGACGCCGGCGGACAGCCAGTTGGCGTTGTCCTCGAAGTTCGTTCCGCTGCTGTCCGGCCTGCTTGACTACGGACGGGCCCGGCAAGTCTTCGCCCGCCAGTTCTTTGTCGGGGATCCGGTCCCGCTTCCGACCAATGGTGTGGCCGGTGCATTGGCCGTGGTGCGGCCCGATGGCAAACGCGAGGCCTTGGCTGCCGGTGCGCCGCTGTTTTCCGGAACGACCGAGCCGGGCTTCTACCGTGTCGAAGGGCTGTCTGAACCGTTGGCCTTCGCCGTGAACCTTTCGCCCGACGAATCGCGCACGGCGCCGATGGCGGCGGATGCGCTCTCGAACCTGGGCGTGCCGGTAAAGTTGGCGCCCACAACCCTCGCGGCTGCTCCCAAAACCGATCCCGCCGCAACCCTGATGACGGCGGCCAATGAACTGGAAGGCCGCCAAAAACTCTGGCGCTGGGTGCTCCTTGCCGCGCTGGGAATCGTCCTCATCGAAACGTGGCTCGCCGGACGGCTGAGCTTCGGAGCCAAGATCGCCTGACAGCCATGAGCACTTACTGGAAACCAACCCCCGTCGCCCGGCGTCATCCTTGGAGGCCATTGTCATGATCGAATCATCACTTCGTCGGCAGTTGGAACCGGTCGCGCGCCGGCTCCGGACCGAACGCCTGCACCGGCGGCTCATCCGTTTGTGGCTTGTGCTGGGTGCGGTGGCGCTCGCCGCGATGGCCCTCCAGGTGGCCACGGGAATCAGTTTCGCCGCCGTCGTTCCTTTCGTCCTGCTTGTCGGGGTCCTCGGCGGTCTCTTCCTCGGTTTTTCCGGCGAGTTCTGGCAACCCGACTACCGGGACGTGGCCCGGCGCCTTGAGGCTTTGGATCCGGATTTCAAGTCGCTCCTGACGACCGCCGTCGAGCAGCAACCCGATCCCGTCACGGGCAGATACACGTTCCTCCAGGCCCGGGTGGTCCGCGAAGCCGTCGCCGCCTGTTCCGGGCGTGATTGGAACCGGACCGTCGCCGGCTTCGGCCTTGCCGGTGTTCGCTTCGGCCAACTGGCTTCGTTCGTCTTCGCCGCGGCGATGACGTGGCTGCTGTATGCAAACGG
>JAYUSF010000093.1:0-6583 GCA_043755815.1 Verrucomicrobiota bacterium | reverse complement strand
TCCGACGCCGTCGTTGTTGCCCCCACCATCACGGCGCACCCGCAGCCGGCGACGGTGACCGTGGGGCAGGCGGTGACCTTCGGCGTCACCGTCTCTGGAACCCAGCCGTTCACCTACCAGTGGCAGCGCAACAGCCAGAACTTACCCAACGCCACCGGCGCCACCTATCCTCTTGCCAGTGCGCAGCTGGCCAACGCGGGCGACTACCGGGTGATCGTCAGCAACTCCGCCGGCAGCGCCACCAGCCAGGCGGCCAAGCTGACCGTTAACCCGGCCGTCGTCGCCCCGACCATCACGGCGCACCCGCAGCCGGCGACGGTGACCGTGGGGCAGGCGGTGACCTTCAGCGTCACCGTGTCCGGAACCGCTCCCTTTACCTACCAATGGCAACGTAACACCCAGAACATCCCGCTCGCGACCGGCAGCACTTACTCGCTCGCGAACCTCCAGACCACCGACGCCGGGGATTACCGGGTGATCGTCAGTAACCCGGCGGGCAGCGCCACCAGTCAGGTGGCCAAGCTGACCGTGAATGCGGTCGCTGTTGCCCCGGCCATCACCGCTCAGCCGCAAAGCGTGACCGTTTCGGAGGGCCAACCCCTCCAGCTCAGCGTGACGGCGACCGGCTCGACGCCGATGACCTACCAATGGCGAAGAGGCGATGCGGACCTGCCGGGCGCAACAGCGGCGACCCTCGCCTATGCGAATGCCCATCTGACGAATGCCGGCAGCTACGTCGTCGTGGTCAGAAACAGCGCCGGCCAGGCCACCAGCCAGCCTGCCGTCGTCACGGTAAATCCCGTCGTCGTGAGCCTGCGGTTGCTGCGCCTCCGCATCTTGCCGACGGCCGAACTCGATGCCGATCTCAGCGTCACCCCGGGGCGCAGCTACGTCCTGGAGGCGACCACTGACTTCAATTCCTGGACCACGGCCCAAACCTTTTCCGCCACCCAGGCCGCGATGACCGTCCGCACGCCCGGTTCTGCCTCGGCGACGCGATTCTTCCGGCTCCGCGAAGCGGGCGGGAGTTCGACGGCGCCGGTGATCGTCCAACAACCCGCGGACCAGACCGTTCTGGCCGGCAAGCTGGCCTCGTTCACCGTGAAGGTGGAGGGCACCGGCCCGTTCACCTACGAATGGCAGCGCGATGGCAAACCCCTGGCGGGCAAAACGTCGGCCACCCTGATCTTCTTCAGCGCCAAGCTCACCGACGCCGGCAATTACCGGGTCGTGGTCACCGGCCCCGGCGGCAGCACACCGAGCAACGAGGTGACGCTGCTGGTGGATTCTCCGTGAGACCGAAAGCGGATCGGTGGGTGACTCGGCCGCCTCTTCCGTCCGTCCGCCCATCCTCCCTGGGACTGCCGGACGGATGGACGCCGCCCCCGCCCACAAACGTAGTTCGCCTGGGGGCGTCGGCCCTGGTTCCCGGGTCGATGTCACGAACCGGTGCCGGACGGCGCGCATTCCGGTTGTTGCGGCCTTCAATTTCCATAAGCCCAGGTCCATGCACCGACCCCTTTTGGTCGCATTCCTTGCCCTCGTCACTACCGGTTCCCTGCTGCTCCATGCGGCGGGAAGCACCGAACCCGACACCCTCACCGCCGCCGAAAAGAAAGCCGGCTGGAAGCTGCTCTTCGACGGGAAGAGCTTCAGCGGTTGGCACAATTTCAAGAAAGAGGGTGTGCGTCCCGGCTGGCAGATCAAGGACGGCACCCTGGCCTGCGTCGATCCTCGCAATGCCGGCGATCCCCAACGCTGCGGCTGGCTCTACGCCCTCTATCAGCCACCGACCGACCCGAAGACCGGCAAGCCCCTGGACGCAACGAAGCCCGCGGGCCAGTGGAACCACGTCCGCCTGCTCATCGGCGCCGCGAAATGCGAGCATGAGATCAACGGAGCGAAATATTTCGACTACGTGCTCGGCAGCGACGATTTCAACGTGCGCGTGGCGAAGAGCAAGTTTGCCAAGATGGCGCAGTTCGCGAAGACCGGCCAGGGTCACCTCGCCTTGCAGGGCGACCACGGGCAGGTCTCCTTCCGGAATATCAAGGTCCGAGAAATACGGGCGAAGCGTTAGCCGAGCGGAAGATTCTTCAGTCAGCCACAGCCAAGGTGCTCGGACAAAACACTGAGCAGGCGTTGGCGGCAGGAGCCAGATTCTGGGGTTGATCCACCAACGCGAAAGCCTACCGAGGACGTTGCGCCCATCGGTGGTCTCGGCGTCGCGAAGCAACGTCGTTAAACGTGGAGCGCTGGCTACTCGACCGAAATCCGATAGAAGAATGGACCCGGGCCGGTTGCCGTTGAATCGGTGAACTGGTTCTCGGGCTGGGTGGCCGGGAGGCTACCCGAAAGGACGGTGAAGGGCTGCCCAAGGACGTCGGTGCGGGAAACCGCGTAGGACTTGCCCGCGACGCTCGACCATTTGATCACGAAACCGCCGCCGGGAGCGGGTTGAAGATCTGTGGAGGCCTTGAAGACCGAGTTTGGATCGTTGGGATTCGTCCCGGCCGCCAGCTCCTGCACATCCGGCACCCCATCGCCGTCGGTGTCCTTGTTCGGGTCATCAATGGGCTTGCCGGTCACGAGGAGATTGACGCGCTCCAGGTTGCCCCGCAGGGCTGCGCCGAAGCTGAACTGGCCGGTCGCCGGCACCTGGAACGTGGCGGCGGTGCCATCCACTTTGGCCGTGCGGGCATACGTCGTGTTCCCGGTGGTCAGGGCCAGCGTGTCGGGAGTCTTGATGAAGTTCTGGCCGCTGACGGAGCGGGTCTCGAATAGCACATGGGCGACATAGAAGGACTGTCCGTTGATGCTGCCGACCTTGCCGGTCACGGTGGCGGCTTCGCTATTGCCAGTGATTTGAAACGTGACGTTGGTTGCGAGCACCGGCAGCAGCGACGTCCGATCAAGGATCCGCCCGTAAACGATCAGACCTGGCTCCGGCAGGCCGGGAGGTGGCGGCGGATCCTGTGCGAGGAGGGTAAAGGCGGTGAACGTGAAGGCGAGAGCCAGCACGTAAGAACTGAGCGCCAACGCGGAGAGAATCGAGCGGCGAGTCGTCATAAGTTTATGCGGATGGTTGGAGTGCGGAGGAGAGATAGTCGATGCCGGAAGCTTGGGGTAAGCGGGTGGTGAGGCGGGCGAAAGGGTGCGTCCCCGTTCGGGGAAACGGCCGAGAGTGGTGGGGCAGCGTGATCTCCGGCGGAAGGCGGCTGGCCGCGGCGACTTTTCGGCGGGACGGGCGGGTTCACGCGGCCGGCTAAAAGCGCCAGCGGACGGGCGCAGTCCAAAACCGGACGGAGGAACAAGGCGCCCGCTCGGAGCCGACGACGGGCGGAGCCGGAAGCGAGGGTTGGCCTCGTTTCCGCGGCGGCTACCAGAAGCAGGGCAAGCGGCCACGGGCGGTGTGCGGCAGCGGGCGGTTGGGGTGGGCGCGGGGCCAACCGCGAACCGAAGGCGCTAATGCAAACAACTGAGGAAATTGCACTGCCGATTACGAACCACATGCACGCCTTCCCAGTGTGCAGAAGGCGCGCCCTACAAAGTAATGTTAATTCCAATGCCATCAATAGTCCTCTCGACTAGTTCTTTCCGCCATTACTTGCTGCGGGATTACTTGGTTCCGGCAAGTCAGAAGGACTAATCTGACCAGAGCCGACCAGCATCGGTTCAGTCATCTTGCCCGCTTTGACTTGATCCTTGGCCAACATATGAAGGCACTTAGTCGTGCGCCATTCTTGCGGACTCCATTGATATTTGTCTGCAACTGTAACTGTGACCAAGCCGGTCTTCTTGTCTTGAGAATATTTCATATCTAGCCCCCCGTAGGCAAACTTGCTTCCCATATTCTTGTAGTCGGCCTGGTCGAAGCGAATATCTCCAGAGCTTCCAGCACCGTTCTTCGCGATGGCATCGGCGATCTTTTGGCGCAAAATGGTCTCCGATTTAAGCATATAGTCGACGTTGACTTTGAACTCTTTCTTTTGAGCTAGTGCTGCGTTTAGGGCACCCAATGCCCGAACAATGGAATCGCCGGAGGTGTCACCGGCTTGTTCTAAGCCCAAAACAACCGCTGTTTGCAATGTCTGCCCGGGTGAGTTTCCCTCGGAATACAGACTCCATCCTGTATACCCGCAAACTCCAACCGTCATGCCTGCATATTTCGCAAAACCCTTAGGGCTGGAATCTAACATTACGCTGTCCTTCGTCTCAGAACGCATTCCAGACTGTCCCGTTGGGTCAATCAGCCTAACGGGCCGATTGACACAGTATGAATAGCCATTCGCACTCTGAGGCATTCCGATGCTTGCAGCTTCTAATTCGCGTGTGATCGAATCTACAGAACTAAAACGTGCGAGTGTAGAAATCTGAAACCTCGCTGAAAAATAGCTGTATAAGCTTTCTTCGTCCCTCTCCTTCTGCGTGAACCCGTAAGGCTCGCGGAGGTTGCGGGGGAGGAATTCGTTGCGGGCGAAGCCGAAGGCGTAGTTGGCGGTCTCGCTCACCAGTGCACCGGTGGTGTCGGTCAGCACGGAGCTGCTGCCCAGGTGGTCCTGGTGGTAATAGCGCACCTGCAAGGCGCTCTCCGGCACCGTGAGCGTGCTCACCACTTCGGACCGCGCAAATAGCGCACTGCTGGGCGGTAGCACTGCCGGCACGTCGAAGAAGCCGGTGACGTCGCTACCCAAGCGTTGGCTCCAGCGCTGCCCAGATGCGTCGAAATTCCACACCGCCGTTTCCTCGGGGAGTGCGTCCGTCAAAACGAGCGGCTGCAAGCCCCCGCCGGACACAAAGTTTACGCCGGGCTGAAGGGTTTGGTTTGCCGGTTCCGCATAGGTGCCGGTCACCGCGAGGTTGGCGTTCGTGGCGAGGTTGAGCCAAAGAACGGTGCCGGCCGGAAGGGTTTCGTCCGCCGCCACCTTCTCCCAACCCAAGGTTGTCGCATTCCAGCGCTGGGCGGAACGGACCACCTCACCCTGACCCTCTCCCCCAAAGGCGGAGAGGGAACCGGAGGCAGTCAGTTGGGCGAAACCGTTCGTGGCGGTCACGGCCAGCGAGACCAGGTTGTAACCGGGATAGACGCGCAGGCGCTGGGTGCGGAGCGGGGTGGTCAGCGAACCCGTGACGCGGGCGACGCGGGTGTTGCCGTTCCAGACATACTTCACCGGGGCGTCGTGCTCGCGGACTTCAAAGTATTTGTCTGGATACAGGACGGATTCCACCTCACCCCGACCCTCTCCCCCAGCGGAGAGGGAGTTCTTTTTCCATACACGCTTTAGCACGCGGCGGTCGGTGTAGTCGTAGGTGTAGCGGGCCACCATGTTGGTGTCCTCCACGCGGATGAGGCGGTCCTTGAAGTCCCAGGTGTTGGTCAGGCCGTCGATGACGGCCATGTTGCCGTTGGCATCATACGGAAAACTGCGGATGCCGGATACCGGATGCTGGATGGTGGATAATGCGTGCGGACCGGGGTCGGCGGTGGTGCGACCGATACGACCCATGCGACCCGATGGGCCGCCATAGGACATGTTGCCCATGTCGGTCACGCTGACGCCCCGGTCGTTGTGAACGATGTCGGAGCCTTGGTTCAGCATGTTGCCAATGCGGTCGTAACGGTAGGTGATGACGCCGTTGTTGGCATCGGCCGCGCCGGGAAGCGCGAAGGAGTATTGGGCGCGTGTGATGCGGTAGAGGTCGTCGTATTGGAAGAGCTGGGTGTTGCGGCGCTTGTCGCCGCCGGGCACCGCCACGCCGGGCCGCTGGTCGCGGATGGCCTTGATGTTCGAGACGCCGTCGAACTCGTAGGTGAAGTTCAGAAGCTCGGTGGCAAGTGACAGGTGACGGGTGACAAGGGTGTTCAGCCGCAGGCGGGGGTCGTAGTCGTAGGTGGTGCGGACACCGTTGCCGTAGTCAATCTGGGCGAGTTGGTCGGAGGCGCGGTAGGTGATGTTCGAAATGATGCTCCCGGCCAGAGCCTGGCCGGCCAACGGACCGCCGCTGATGCGGGTGAGGAGGTTGCGGGCGTTGTATCGGTAGCCCACCCGGTCGCTGTCCGGGTAGGTGAGCGACGTGACGCGGTCGAGCGAGTCGTAGGCGAAGGCGGTGCGATACGAAACGAGAGCCACCTCACCCCGGCCCTCTCCCCCAGCGGAGAGGGAGAGGAACTGCGGATCGGGTAGGCGTTTGATGACGTATTCCACGCGGCCACGGGTGTCGTAGCTGGTGTGCTCCTCGCCGCTCAAGTCCTGCACGTGGGCGAGCATGCCCTTGACGTTGCGGGCCGTGGCGGTGGAGCCGTCGCCGACCGGGATGTTCGCCACCGCGACGTCGTAAAAGTAGCGCACGTCTGGCGAGCGGCCCGCGGCGTCGAGGTAATCTTCGGTGAGCAGGCGGTTCACGCCGTCGTAGGTGTAGGTGATGGCCTGCCCCTTGGCGTCGAGCGTGGAACGGAGGTTCGAGGCGTCGTCGTAGGTGTAGATCATCACGCCCCGGTCGGGGTCGTTCATGAAGAGCTTCCGCTTGAGGCCGTCGTAGCGGAACCACTTCTGGTTGCCCTGGCTGTCGGTGATGTGGGTGA
>JAYUSF010000092.1:0-22297 GCA_043755815.1 Verrucomicrobiota bacterium | reverse complement strand
CCCAGGCGACGGACCCGGTCAAGATTGAGACCGACCTCACCGGACTCGTTCCGCAGGCGACCTGGGCGCTGTTCAGTCATCTCCTCATTTGGCATGGGCGCCGGCGGTGCCCGGCCCGTTCGCCCGACTGTGCCGGCTGTGAACTCGCTTCGCTGTGCCCCTCAGCGCCCGGCGGCCAGCGCCGATGAAGGGGCTTGGAATCCGCCCACCCACCGGTAGCGTTGACCCAGTTCCTCGAATGAATCCGTTACGCCTTTGTCGTCGTCTCGTCCTGCTTGCCGCCACTGTTGCCTGCGGCTTGGCCGCGGCGGGACAATCCCTGATCCCGGCCGGATCGAGTTGGCGGATCCTGACCGGCACCGCCGAACCGCCGGCGGAATGGCGCGAACTGACCTTTGCCGACGCCGTTTGGACTGCCGGCGCCGAACCGATTCACAGCGGAACCGGCGGCGGAGGCACCGTGCTGACCGGCTTCGGCACCGCCTTCACGGGCGTTTACCTGCGCCGCACCTTCACCGTTGAGCAGCCGGACAAGGTCGGCGAACTCGTCCTGAACGCGCTGGTGGACGATGGCTTCGTGGCGTGGTTGAACGGCCATGAAATCGTCCGGCACAACGCGCCCGAAGGCGCGCTCTCCCGCAACGCCGCCGCGCTGGCAAGCGCTGCCGAGCCGCTCTCGGAGGAAAGTTTCCCGATTGCCATGCCGTGGCAACACCTCCGGCCCGGCACCAACGTGCTCGCGGTGCAACTGCTCAACGCCCCGGCCGCCGGCGAGCCGGACCTGCGGTGGAACGCCACGCTCGCCGCCACCATCGATCAGACGCCACCGGTGGTGGTCGCCCAGGTTCCCCCTCCCGGTTCCACGGTCGAGGAGCTCCTGCAAGCCGAGGTGATTTTCAGCGAGCCGGTGACCGGTCTCGACGCGGGCGATCTGCTGATCAATGGCCTTCCCGCCGCCAATGTGGTGCCCATCGCTCCCGGCCATTACCGCTTTGAATTTTCCCCTGCTGCCGCAGGCACGGTGCAGTTTACCTTCGCGGACAACCACGGCATCGGCGACGACGTCGGTCAGCCCAACCCCTTCTCCACCATTTCCTGGAGCGTGCAGGTCAATCCCGAGGCCAACCGCCGCAACGTGATCATTTCCGAGCTGATGGCGGACAGTTTCCGGTCGCTCAAGGACGAAGACGGTGACTACTCGGACTGGATCGAGCTCGCGAACACCGGCAGCACTACCATCGACCTGCGCGGTTGGGCCCTGACCGACGATGTGTCGGACCCTTTCAAATGGCGCATCGGGGCCGCCGAGCTGGCCGCCAAAGGCTACCTCGTCGTGTTTGCGTCGCAGAAGAACAAGACCA
Organism: Verrucomicrobiota bacterium; assembly: GCA_043755815.1. Lineage (GTDB taxonomy): Bacteria > Verrucomicrobiota > Verrucomicrobiia > Limisphaerales > UBA9464 > CAIWAH01. The sequence continues at coordinate 20,936 of JAYUSF010000092.1, read as the reverse complement.
ACCTTGCGAACCGGACCAAGCTGCACACGAAATTCAAGCTCTCCAGCAACGGCGAGTATCTCGCCCTCGTCGCGCCGGGCGGGGAAGTCGTCTCGGCCTTTGACCCCTTCCCGGCGCAGCGAACGGATGTCTCGTATGGCCGCGTGGCCGATTCGCCGGATCGGAGCGCCTATTTCTCCGTCCCGACCCCCGGCGCGCGGAATTCGACTTCCGGCGACGGCTTTGCTCCGGCGGTGAGTTTCTCGGCGGACAGCGGCCCCTTCCGGCACGCTTTCCACCTGCGCCTGACCACCCCCGACACGAACGCGGTGATCCGCTACACGCTCAATGGCACCGTGCCGACGAACAGCTCGCCGGTTTACACGGCCGCAATCCCGATCACGACCACTCTGGAGGTGCGGGCCCGGGCCTTCGTCGCGGAGCGTCTGCCCGGTCCCGTCCACAGCGAGGGCTTCATCCTGCTGACCAACGAGCCTGCGCATCAGGCCCTTTTTACCTCCACGCTGCCGATCTTGGTGATGAGCACGATGCGCCCGGCGTCGCTCAACGAAACGAGGAACACCGCGGTCCAGTTTTCCATGCACGAGCCCGTCGACGGAAAGTCGTCGCTGTTGCTGCCGCCCACCTTCACGACCCGGGGGGGCGCAAAGATCCGGGGCTCAAGTTCCGCCGGCCTCGCCAAGCAGCCCTATGCCATCGAGTGGTGGGATGAATTCAACGAGGACAAGAAGCACGGAGTGCTCGGGATGCCCTCCGATTCCGAATGGGTGCTCTACGCGCCGAACGTGTATGACCCGATCATGATTCACAATCCGTTCATCCATCAGCTCAGCCGCGAGCTGGGACAGTATTCGCCGCGCACCCGGTTCGTGGAACTCTACCTCCAGAAGTCCAGCGGCGCCCTGATGACCAATCAATGGGTCGGAATCTACGTGCTGGAGGAGAAGCCCGCCATCGGGGCCAACCGCGTGGACATCGCCAAGTTGCAGCCCGAAGACGTAGCCGGACCTGAAGTCACCGGCGGCTACCTGATGAAGATCGACCGGCTGGATCCCGGTGATCTCGGCATCAACTTCGGCTCGGGCGTGGCCGGCATGGTTGATCCAAAGGAACCGGATCTGAGGTCCTTCCAGCGGGTTCCCCAAAACGCCTACATCCGGAACCACCTGACAACCTTCAACAAGGCGGTCAACGCCAGCACCTACCGCGACCCGGTCACCGGCTATCTGCCCTACATCGACCTCACCAACTGGGTCGACTACCACATCGTTGAAGTGCTCAGCGGCAATGTCGATGCCCTCGTGCTGAGCGCCTATTTCTACAAGGAGCGCAACGGACCGATCAAATGGGGGCCCCACTGGGATTTTGACCGGGCGCTTGGCTCGACTGATGGGCGGGATCAAAACCCCCGGATCTGGCAGACCGGCCCATTTTTCAGCGGAGTCTGGTGGGGCCGCATCCTGCGGGATCCCACCGCCTGGCAACTGTGGGTGGACCGCTATCAGGAGTTTCGCGCCGGTGGCATGTCGCGTTCCAACATGAACCGGCTGGTTGACCGTTTCAGCCGCGAGGTTGCGCCCTCGCAGAAGCGCGAGGAGAAGAAGTGGAGCTTCATGCGGCCGCGGGGCGGCGGCTACCAGGGAGAGATCAACCTGATGAAAAACTGGCTCTCCAACCGCGTGGACTTCATCGACCGCCAGATGACCGCCCGGCCCCAGCTCAGTTCCGCCGGCGGCCGGATCGCGCCCGGCTTTACCGTCACGATCACCAAACCCGCCGGCTCAACCGTCTACTACACCCTCGACGGCACCGATCCACGGCGGGCCTTCGGCACCAACGAACCGGCTGCCGGCGCCCGGATCTATTCCGGCCCGATCCCGGTCAACGGGAACTCGCGCCTAGTCGCGCGCGCCCACGACCCGACCAAACGCCAGACCGGAGGTCCTCCCGCGTCCACGCCGTGGTCCGGTCCGGTCGCCGCCACGTTTACCGTGAATGATCCGCCGCTGGCCATTACGGAGATCATGTTCCATCCCGCCAAGCCCACCACCGCAGGCGGCCCCGACGAGGACGAATTCGAGTTCATCGAACTCCGAAACATCTCCACCGAGCCCGTGTCGCTGCCCGGCTACCGCCTGCACGGGGGCGTAGATTTCGCGTTCACCCCGGCGAGCGGCGTCACCGAACTGGCCGCCGGCGAGCGCGTGCTCCTCGTCGCCAATCGCGCGTCGTTTGAGTCCCGGTATCCCGGCATCGGCCCGATCGCTGGCGAATATGCCGGACGCCTCGGCAATGCCGGCGCACGGCTCGCGCTGACCGGCCCGCTGCTGGAACCCGGCTTCGACTTTGAGTTTCATGACCGCTGGCAACTACTGGCCGACGGCAGCGGGTTTTCCCTCGCCCGCGTCGGCGACGGTGGTCCCGGCAGCAGCAATCCCGCCCTGCCCTCCGCATGGCGCCTCAGCAGTCGTTTCGGCGGTTCGCCCGGACAGGCGGATCCGGAATCGCTCGTGCCATCCACCCTTCACTCCGCGATCCGGCTCAGCGAAATCTACACCGGCGCGGGCAAGCAGAACTTCGTCGAGATCGAAGCGGTTGGCGGCAAACAGGCCCAACCGGTGAACGTCTCGGGCTGGTGGCTGACCGATGACCGCGACACTTGGCGCAAGTTCCGTTTGCCGACCGGATCCCTCCTGAATCCTTCGGCCAGCGCCGGCGCAAGCCTCGTGGTCCGCGAAAGCCAGTTCGATCTGCCGAACGGCGGCGGCCTCAGGTTGAACCCGCTCGGCGGCCAAGTCTGGCTGCTCAGCGCCAATGCCGACGGGGAACTCACCGGGTTTATCACCGGGGGCAGCTACGGAACGTCCGAAGCCAGCCAGAGCCTGATCGCCGACGGTCTGGGCCTCACCGAACAGAATTTTGTGGCCGCCCCGGCCCCGACTCCGGGCGTGCCCAACGCGGGACCACTGACCGGCCCGGTCGTGTTTCGGTCGATCCACTTCCATCCGCCGGCATTAGGAGCGGAGAACAACTCGCGCGACGAATTCATCGAGCTGGAAAACACGTCCGCCGTTCCGGTGCCGTTGTTTGCCCCGGCCAATCCTGCCTTCACGTGGCACCTCCGGGGCGGGGCGGATCTCGACTTCCCGCCCGGCCTCACGTTGCCGCCCGGTGGACGACTGTTGCTCGTCGGCTTCGCACCCGATTCGGACCGGCCGGCCTTGGACGCCTTTCTCGCCCGCCATTCGCCCAAGGAAAACCTCACCCTCATCGGCCCGTGGCGCGGCCAGTTGAACAACGATGGTGACACCGTGTCGCTGAAACGCCCCCTCAGTTCGACCGGCGCCAACACCACCAACGCCACCTACACCGACGTCGATGCGCTGACCTATGCGCCGAACGCCCCGTGGCCCACCAACACGGCCGGCACCGGACGCGCGCTGCTCCGGGTGAACCCCGCGGTGCTGGCGGCCGAACCGTTAAACTGGATCGGGACCTGGCCTACGCCCGGTTGGACGGACACCGACCGCGACGGCCTGCCCGACGCCTGGGAAACGGCGCACGGCTTCGACCCTGCAAGTTCCGTCGGCGCCGACGGGCCGGACGGCGACCCCGACGGGGATGGCTTTTCAAACCGGATGGAATTCCTGAACGGCTCCGAGCCCCGCAACGCCGGCGATGCGCTCCGGCCCCGGGTGACGGTCGGGGCCCGGGGCAGCCTCCTGTTCCACCTGGCCGCCCCGGCCAACCTAACCCTCGCATTGCAAGTGGCGGACTCGGTGAAGCCGGATTCGTGGACCACGTTGCGGACCATCACGACCGGACCCGAGAACGCCGCCCCACTCTCCCTTGAGGAACCCGACGCCGCGGGGCGCTTCTATCGCCTGACGACGCAATGAGCGTGGGAACCTTACCAGTTCTAGCCGAACTCAAGCGGTGCGAACACGGACCTCAACGCACTTCAATCACCTGATAGAAGCGGGCCGGAGGCGTGAACCGGTTCGGATCACGGGGTTCATCAAAAACCAGAGTTCCGCCGGTGCCGACGAGTTCTGGTCCGACCTGTTTCCAATCCCCTGACGCGAGGTTTGACGTCGCCCGGACGACATAGCGCGTCCCCGAGTTCGACCACCATTGGAAGCGGGCCCAACGGCTCCCGGACGCCGACAGCCGAACCGGTTTCAGAGGCAGTGGATCGATCCGTTTCGGCTCCACGGCAAAGATGTCGGGCAGGCCATTGAAGTCATTGGCCGCCATGTTGTCCGCCTGGGAAAAAAAGGCCACTACGCCCGCGTCAGCACTGATCGCTGGACCGTAGGACGGGCCGTTACCTGGCCCGGTGCCTTGGGCATCTCCGCTTAAAAGGGTGATCGTGTCGCTCGCGGAGTCGTGGATGAAAATGTCGGCGGTGCCATTGACATCGCCGTCAATCAGATTGGTCGCCGAACTGCGGAACACGATGTAGCGACCATCACGACTGATTCGGGGGCTGCCCGACTCACCACCAACACCGGCCCTACCTCCGGACGACCGACTGACCAACCAGAGCAGGTCAGCGTTGAAGTCGTAAAAGAAAACATCCTTCAACCGGTTGTCGTCAGCGCTCCCAGGCAAGGGAGCGGCTGTGGAAAATACCAATCCACCGGTGTCTGAAAGTTCAAGATCACGAGTCGAAAAATCCCCGAGAGGAATCGCCCGTGAAGTGTGCATTACCAGGTCTTTCACCCGCAACGTCAGGCCAAGGGAAGCTTTGTTCCGAAGGCCGTCCTCGTAGGCAATCCATCTTCCATTTCTGGAAACGTTCAGTTGATTTACAAATGACACTTCCGACTTCGGCTTGCTCTCATCAATCGCCCTCATTTCATCCGAGTCCCGCAGGTAGGACCAGACCCCGTTGGTCTCGGTTCGAAATACGAAGGTCACAACCTTGCCATCGGCACTAATCAACGAAGGCATGTAATTGGAAACGCGTGGCATTTCATCCGGGCTGCGACTTCGTGTGAGAACCCAGCTTTGGCCCCCAACCAAATCGCGCAGAGTAGAAATCTGGCCGCTGCCGACATCTTGGTCGTAGACGATGAACCGACCGTCATCAGACATGCGCCCCGAAATGACGGGGCTGATTCCGGACTCGGGTCGATTGGGATCGAAGACGCTGACCAGAGTTAACACGCCTGTCTCCATGTCTTTCAGAAAGCCGTCAGCCAGCCCATTGGTATCACCTTCGGCGAACCCCGGTTGAAAGCTGGAAAAGAGGACCAGCCGTCCATTGGGTGAGACATCCAGAAGCGCCTTTGCTCCGCCCGGAACACCGTTGGGAAAAGTGGAAACGCCTTTCGTCTCGCCCGTGCGCCGGTCGTAGCGGAAAATGTCCCACACTCCGTTGGTGTCGCCGACCACCAGGTCGTCGGCCATGCTCGCGTAGAATACATACCGGCCATCCACGCTCAGCCGGGGAGCCCCGCTGAGCTTTGACGGGGTCACCGAAGCGGCGGTGTTCGGCAAGGTCGAAACCAGCGTGGGATTGCCGGTTTCCGTGTCCACGACGAAGACGTCTAAGTCTTCGTTCCGGTCGCCCTCGAAGCCAAGCGTGGAGACCGTTTGGAAAAGCAGTTTGCTCCCGTCGGGACTGAATTCCGGGTAGGCCCAGCCGTAATCCGCCTCCGGCAGCGCCACGGTTCGCCCGGTCGCCAACGTGCGGACGAACAGGCGGAGAGTCCCGCCTTCGGTCACGCCTGCACTGGGGACCGCATCCTGGGTGACGAAGGCCAGCTTGCGGCCGTCCGGGCTGAGCAAAGGCCACTTCGAGGTCATGGGTTCGGCGCCCCCGGGCGGCAGCGTCATTGCGCTCTCATCCAATGTTTTCAGGCCGCTTTTCGGGGTCCAAAGGGAAATGCGATGGCCCGGAATGGTGTCGTTGGTGACGGTCAACGAGAAGGCCAGCGTCTGGCCATCGTTGCTCATCACCGAAACCTCACCCAAATCCGGATACGAAGATCCTCCCACCCCAAAAAGCGGCCCTCCGGACTCCCTCCCTCCCTTAAATGCCACCACGGGGATTCCTGAATCCACGTCCAACCACCAAATATGCCAGTCGGCCATTTTGAAACCTCCGGCGGCGTCTCTTTCGAAATGAGTCCAAAACGTGACAAACCGGCCATCAACACTCAGTTCAGCGTTCATCGCAGCCCAGACAGGAATCTGGGGGAAGGCAAACTTCTCCGGCAACATCACGCGCTGGGCGGAACCGTGGCCGCGTCTCCACAGGAAGAGATCGGTAGAATTGCCTTGGGGTATGGGTCTGAACTTAAAAGATGAGTCTGAAAAGAGAACCGTCGAACCGTCCGCATTGATGATCGGCTGATAGGCCACTCCCGTGACATCGGGTCTCCAATTGGGAATCTCGCTCAGACGGAGGGTCGTCCCGGCCTGGAGGTCGCGGAGAAAAACGTCGGTCGCGTTGTTGGTGTCCGCGCCCGAAACGAGGTCGGTCGCCTCACTTTCAAAGACCGCAAACCGACCGTCACCCGAAATCGTCGCGTGCCGGGACTGCCCATTGCCTGGCCCGGCTCCGTCCGGTCGCGCCGAAACCAGCGCCGTGACGCCCACCGTCAGGTCCCGCACGTAGATATCGGTGGCCAACCGCGGGTCTCCGGGCGGGGCCCGGAACGCCCGCACCGAGAATGCGACCTTGGTGCCATCGGCGGAGGCGCTCGGATCGAACGCCACCGCGTTGCTCCAAGGGCGGCCGTCGGGACCCAGGCTGACCAATTCCGTCGTCCCGGAAAGCAGGTCACGGCGAAAAACGTCGAGCCGAGCGCCGTTGGCGTCGTTCGTTGCCAGGTTGGGCACGGCGCTCGCGAAAAACACATAGCGGCCGTCACCCGCAAACGACGCGTCGGTGGAAGGGCCGTCACCGGTGACGTTGGCCGGTAGGCTCGTAGCCCGGCGCGAGATCAGCTCCGGAATCGGGGTGGCGCTGGCCGGGGTGAGTCCGGCCAGCAGGGCGATCAGCGCAATGAAGTTTGGAAGACGCATCGGGTGGACCAATCAGGGTTGGTTGGCAACGGCGCAGTCAGTTGAATCGGGGGACGCGGGTGTGATAGCGAATGGCCACGGATTGACAAGCCTCGGACTCATCGGCCGAGCCAATCGTTCTTTCCAATTCCGCCATTCCCGCGGCCTGAACCGACGGGACCGGCACCAACGCAACCACCCGGTCGTAACGCGTGGTTACCCCCGATCAGCTCGGGATTTCGTCCTGGGCGGCTTCGTCGGCCTTGGCGGCGCCGTGCTCAAGTTCCGCCCGGTTTTGCGACGCCTCGATCTTGATGTAGTGCAGCACGATCGGGGCGAGGATCATGCCCGGAATGCCCATCAGCTTCTCGCCGACCAACAGGCCGATCAACGTCATCCACATCGGGTTCTTGATCCGGTCCCCGATGATCTTCGAGTTGAGAAAATATTCGAACTTGTGGACGACGATCAGGTAGCCCAGCGCGATCAGCGCCATCTTGGGTGAAATGGCGAAGCCAACCCCGGCGATCACGGTGTTGCTGATCAGGTTCCCGACGATGGGCAGCAGGCCGCAGAGAAACGTCATGATGGTCAGCACGGCCGCATACGGGAAACCGGCGATGAACAGAAACAGCCCGGTGACCCCGGTGTTGATCGCGGAGATCAGGATCTGCGCACCCATCACCTGGGCGAAGCTCCGGTAGAAGGTCCGGACGCGCACGGCCAGTTCGCGCATCGTAGTGGCGTAAAGGCTGTGACGACCGATGTCCGGATCGTGGTCGAGGTTCAGCCGGGCGTTGAGGAACAGGCTCAGGGCGATGACGAGGCCGATGATCAGGTAGACGACCTGGAAGACGGCCGCGCGGACGTAGTTGGAGATTTCCGCCACCTTCGTCTGCGCCCCTTCCATCGCCCATTTCTGCATGCTACGGATCTGGCTGGCCGACGACACCGCCACCCCGTTGGTGGCCCCGGCATTGGCAACGCCGGCGGCCCCGTCCGCCAACACGTTGGTCCGCACCGTCCAAGTCTCGTCGAAGAACGGCAGGTCGATGTGGTTTTTCTCCGCGAAATCCGCGATCGCCGGAATGGTCGTGCCGGCGATCCGCGGAAACGCTACCGAGGCCTGCTTGCCGAAGAAGACCAAACCGTAAGCCGCCAAGCCCAGCGACGCCGTAAACAGGACCACCCCGAGCGCCTTGCTCCGGCCGAAACTGAACTGTCGCAGGGCGAAGTAGCCGAAGAACGCCGTCAGCAGCAGCGTGGCCATGTGCAACCAGCCCACGAGGGCTACGGCAACCGCCATGATGACGTAGGAAATCCGCTGGGGCTGGCTCATTGTGCGGTCTCAAGCTGTCGGTTTCCCGCTCCCGGGCAATTGAATTTCGCCCCGGAGCCCACCCCTCGGGGCGCCGACCGGCCCATTTACGCTTTGAGCCGGAACAGTCGCCCGGCAAGCTCACGCCATGTCTCCTACCCCGTTGTCCCGCCGTGATTTGCTCCGCGGTTCCGTGGCCATGGCCGCCTACGCGCTCGCGTCGCGTCCGTTGGACGCGTTTGGCCTCGCGCCCGCCACCGGCGAGGAACTGATCCCCTTTCTCGATCCCCAGCCCTACGACGCCAAACGCCCGATGCTGCGCTGGGCTCACGTCAATTCCTGGATCACCGCCCAAGAAGACCTCTACGAAGTCAGCCATTATCCAAAGCCCAAGATTGCGCCCAGCACCGGACCCAAAGACTGGAAGGTCGAGTTCACCGGCTACCTCAAGCGGCCAGTGACCCTCACGCTGGCGGACCTGATGAAGCGTCCGCACAGGACGATCACCGCCACCTTGGAATGCGGGGGCAACGGTTCGAACCCCGGCTTTGCGGGGGCGTGCGGAAACATCCGGTGGACCGGCACGCCGCTCGGCCCGTTGCTCAGGGACCTCGGGCTGATGAAGCGTTCCGAGGAAGTGGTCTTCTACGGCGCCGACGAAAAGGTGGAGAAGATCCGGGAGAAAGATTACCCGCAGAACTTCGCCCGCAGCCTCACTGTGGAGCATGCCCAGCGCGACGAGGTCATGCTCGTCTGGGCGCACAACGACGCCCCGCTGATGGACACGCACGGGTTTCCGCTTCGCCTGATCGTGCCGGGCTGGTTCGGCATCGCGTGGGTCAAATGGCTCAAGCGTGTCGACGTGCTCGACCGGCGGTTCATGGGCAAATGGATGGCGCGCGAATACGTCACCCTTCGCGGTGAGGAACGCGAAGGCAGCGACTGGACCAACTGGCGGGAGACCCAGGTCTGCAATCTCTGCTGCAAGTCGGTCACCGCCCGCGCGGTGAAACGGCCCGACGGATCAATCCGCCTCAACGGCGCCGCCTGGAGCGACGGCACCCCGTTGAAGTCGGTTGAGGTCAGAATCGATGACGGTCCGTGGCAGTCCGCCGAGATCGCCCGCAAGCCCGCGCTCGGCCTGGACCGCAAGTTTACCTGGAGCTTCTGGCACTTCGACTGGGAATCACCCACACCCGGCGAACACACTGTGGTCTCGCGCGCCACGGACGCCGACGGACGCGTGCAACCGTCCGCCGATGACCCCACGATGAAGCGAAAAGCCACCTACTGGGAAGCCAACCAGCAGTGGGTGCGGAAGCTGAAGGTGAGTTGAAAAGCGCGGGCTCCGGGCGGCCGAAGCGTCCTACCCGGCGCCGACGGCATTGCCCAACCGCCATCGCTCACTTACCGGACCACCCTGACCGCCGTCTCGCGTTCGAGCAGCGTCGGATGCGAATAATGCCACGCGCTGAACAACGGGTGCGGGGTGAGGTTCGACAGGTTCTTTTCAGTCAGCTTGCGGAGCGCCCGGATCATGGATTCAGCCTCGCCCATTGCCTTGGCCGCGTAGGCGTCGGCCTCAAATTCATGCTTCCGCGACCATAAGTTCATCAATGGTGACAGCCAAAAGGTCACCGCTCCGCTCAGCAGCGCGAACAGGAGCAGCGTGGGCGCGATCCCGCTGTCAGGCGCAAAGCCGAAGCCCTCCGTGAACCACGGTGCCCGTGCCAGGAATGCCACCACCCAAAAGCCCGCCAACGAACTCAGCGCCGACCAGGCCAGCATCTTGGGGATGTGCCCGCGCTTGTAGTGACCCACTTCGTGGGCCAGCACCGCCTCCAGTTCCGGCTCACTGAGCTGGGCGATGAGGGTGTCAAAGAGCACAATCTTACGGAACCGGCCAAAGCCGGTGAAGAAGGCGTTGGAGTGCCGGGAACGCTTTGAACCGTCCATGACGAGGATCGTCTGGGCAGAAAAGCCGGTGCGTTCACCCAACTTCAGCAGCCGATCCCGCAACGAACCCTCACCCAGCGGCGTGAGTTTGTTGAACAGCGGCAGGATGACGATGGGTGCCAGCACCATCATCACGAGCTGAAACCCCATCATTACTCCCCACGCCCACAGCCACCAGCGGTCGCCCATCCACCCGAACAGCTTCACGATGAGGACCAGGAGCGGGTAGCCGAGCACGCCTGCCAGCAACAGCCCCTTCACCCGGTCGAGGCACCAGAGTTTGGGCGTGGTGGTATTGAATCCGAACCGCTGCTCCAACCGGAACTGACCCCACCAGTCGAACGGCAGCCCGGGCAGGCTCAACAGGACCCCCAACCCGAACAGCCAAGCGGCATTGGCCCACGCAGATTCACCCAGTCGGCCCTGGGTCCATTCCAGGCTCAACGGAAACAGCCCGCTGAACAGCGCCGCGAGCCCGACAATCGTGGACCACCCATCTTCCCAGCGTCCGAAGCGAAGTTTCGCCAGGGTGTATTCGACGGCGTTGCGATAGGTTTCCAGAGTCACGGTGTCGCGAAACGGGGCGGGAACTTCGCCGGCGTGCGCCTCCACATGTCGCTGGTTGACCCAGCCGAGCGCGGTTTCGGCAAGCCAACGGGCGATCAGAAGCGCGGCGGCGAGGGGTGGAATGAATTCGACCAGTTCCATGTGCGTCGGCCCTAGGCTACCGGTCCCACCACCGGAGCCACAACCCTGTCGTCACGCAAGGTTGTGGAAAAGCCAATTGCACGTATGCGTATTAACTATAGCCTCTTCCGACAGACAGCATGAAAGCACTCGGAACACTTCTGGTCATCGCCGCACTGACCGTCGGCGGCTGGTTTTTCTGGAAACAGAAACAGGGCGCCAGCCAAACCGAGGCGGCAGCGGGCAACTCGCGCCCGTCGACCGCAACCATTGAGACGCGCGACATCCGGTTTGCCGTCAGCGCGGCGGGCGAAATCACCCCGGCCGAGCAGGTTTCCGTTCGCCCCGAGGTCAACGGCAAGATCGAGCTGCTGACGGTCGACGTTGGGGACGCCGTTTCGAAGGACACACTGCTGTTCAAGCTGGACGACCGGGAACTGCAAACCGAGAAGCAGTCGCAGGAAACCGCGGTTGCCCGCACCAAACTCGAAATCGAGCAGGCCGAACGCAATTTTCAGCGCGCGAAGGAACTGTTCGAGGGCAAACTCATCTCCCAGGAGCTGTTCGAGGACTCGAAGACCGCCTTTGAGCTTTCAAAAAACTCCCTCGACCGCGCCCAAAGAACCCTCGAACTCGTCGTGGAACGCCTCAAGAAGACCGTCGTCAATGCGCCGTTTGACTGCACCGTGCTGACCCGCCCGGTTTCGGTCGGTCAGGCCGTAAGCGGTTCCGGCGGGTTCAACTCCGGCACCGAGGTCCTGTCCATCGCCAACCTCAATGACCTGATCATCAACGCCCACATCAACCAGGCCGACGTCACGCGCCTCAAGGTCGAACAGGAGGTCGAAGTGACCGTGGAAGCGGTTTCCGGCCTCAAGATCGTCGGCAAAGTTGAACGCATCGCACTGCAGGCGACGATCAAGAACAACATCAAGGGTTTCGCCGCGCGCATTCTCCTCAAGAACGTGGATCGCCGGGTGCGCCCCGGGATGACGGCCAACATCTCCATCCCGGTGGCCAGTGCCGACAGCGTGGTGGCTGCGCCGCTCGCCGCCGTATTCACCGAGTTCAACCAGGAGACGAAGCAGCAGGAACGCTTCGCCTGGGTGTTGTCCGGCGAGGAGTGGGAACGCCGGAAGATAACCATCGGGGTCAGCGACTATTTCTTCGTCGAAGTCACCGGCGGGTTGAAGGCGGGCGAAGTCGTCTCGATCGAAGACCGCGCCAAGAGCGCCAACAAGAAGGCCGAACCCGCCGCCGGCAAGACCGGAACCACGGGATCCGGTTCGGCGGCCCCGGCTGCGCCGCGTTCACAGCAGGCCTCGACCCGCTGAGCCACGACCGCCCCGCAATCCACACTCATCCTCCTCGCCGTGGCGCTGCTCGAACTCCGCAACATCAGCAAAATCTACCACCTCGGCGGTGAGGAAATCCGGGCGCTGGACGACGTCTCGGTCGACATCGGCGAAGGTGAATTCATCTCCATCATCGGGCCTTCGGGATCCGGCAAGTCCACGCTGATGCACATCGTGGGCTGCTTGGACACTCCCTCCAAGGGAACGGTGAAACTCGACGGAATTGAGGCGCAGAACGCCTCCCAGACCCAATTGGCGCATCTGCGAAACAAGAAGATCGGCTTCGTGTTCCAGTTCTTCAACCTGCTGCCCAAGCTGAACGTGGTGCAAAACGTGGAACTGCCCATGATTTATGCCGGGTTCAGCGCCAAGGAACGCCGGGAACGGGCCCTCCAGGCCTTGGAAGCCGTGGAGATCGGGAACCGCTTGAAGAACCGCCCTTCGCAGTTGTCCGGCGGCCAGCAGCAGCGCGTCGCCATTGCCCGGGCCCTGGTCAACAACCCGAAGATAATCCTCGCCGACGAACCCACCGGTAACCTCGACACCCACACCGGCGAAGTGATCCTTTCGCTGTTCCGCCGCCTTTCGAGCGAGGGCCGGACGGTGATCCTCGTCACCCACAATCCCGAGATCGCCGCCGTCACGCCGCGCCGGATCGAGATTCGCAACGGCAAGATCGCCGACAAGGTGGACGAGAAGCTGGCGGGCTTGGATCGCTTGGCTGCCGCGACGGCCAGCGCCAGCCTGTGACCGAAGCCGCAAATGCTGCGCCAAGACTACATCCTGCGAATGGCCGAACAGATCGGAACCGCGATGGCTGCGCTGATCGTCAAGGCCGACCACGGGAAAGGCCCTGAAGCGGTGGACGAATGCCGCGAGCTCTGCCGCCAGCACGTCGGCTTGGAACTCGATTTCATTGTCCGTCTCGCGCCGCCCAACCTGCTCCAACTGCTGCAGCAGGCCGGCCAGAGCTGGAGCGGACGCGCCGCCGGGTTGGTGGAGATTCTGCTCGGGCATGCCCGCCTGGCCGAAGCGATGTTGGATCCGCAAACCGCCCTGCCCTGCTACGTCCACGCCTACTGCCTGCTCCGCGAGCTGACGCCGCTGGTCGGTTCTGACGCAGCCACTGATCACGCCACGAGATTGGCCGGGGTCACCGAAAAGCTTGCCCGGCTTGGTTTCGGCCAACCTACCCAATCCCCTTTTCTCCCGTTCTCCGCATGAGCCTCTGGTCTGCCATCCTCGTCGGCCTGAAGGAAATCTGGGCGCACAAGTTCCGCTCGGCGCTCACCATGCTCGGCATCATCCTGGGCGTCTCGTCGCTCATTGCGATGAGCGCGCTGGTGCAGGGCATGGAGAACGGCGCCAAGGAGGCCCTGATCGCCGTCGGTGGACTGCAGAAGCTGCGTGTCGAAGCCCAATCATTGCCCATTGAGCAGCGGCACCTCCGGGACTTTGCCCGCGGCGTGACGCTCGACGATGTCCATGCCCTGCACGCTTCGGCGCCCGAAGTCCTCAAGGTCTCTCCTGAGATGCGGCTGGAGCCTTCACCGACGCTGGCCGCAAACGGCAAGTTTTACCGGACTTGGAGCACCGCCGGCGTCTGGCCCGTGCAGTTGGAGATGATGGAGCACACGGTCGAGCACGGGCGCATGTTTAACGAGGTGGACAACGAGCTGGCGCGCAATGTCTGCGTCATCGGCACCGGCATCCGCGACGAGCTCTTTGGCAAGCCGGAGGAAACCGGGGAGGACGTCATCCCGCTTGGCCGGCAGCTCACGATCAACGGCTATCCCTTCACCATCGTCGGCATGTTCGAGCGCTACGAAAGCGAGGCGGACAAGAAGTCCCGTATCCTGCGCGAACAGGAAGAGGCCGCGAAGCGGGCTTCCGGCGTCACGAACTCCGCCTCCGGCCCCAAACGCAGCCGCGGTTGGTCGGGCGGCGGGCGTCGGGGCGGCAATTACGCCTTTTGGATCAAGAACAACACCGTCTACGTGCCGCTCAACACGATGTGGCTGAAGATGAAGTCGGGCCAGACGAACGCGCCCGCCGTGCCCACCTTGACCAACATGGAGATCAAGATCCGCGACGTCGGCCGCCTCAACGAGGCGCTCACGCAGATCCGCAACGTGCTGATGGTGACCCACCGCGGCGTCGAAGATTTCGCCTTCCGCACGCAGGAGGACTGGGCCGAGTCCATCAACGGGTTCATCCGCGACGCCCGCCTGAGCGGCGGCATCATCGCCGGCATCAGCCTGCTCGTGGGCGGCATCGGCATCATGAACATCATGCTCGCCAGCATCAGCGAGCGCATCCGCGAGATCGGCATCCGCAAGGCCGTCGGCGCCGGCTCAGCCGATGTCTTCATCCAGATCCTGATCGAAAGCACGGTCATCGCCGTCGTGGGCGGCGGCACCGGCTTGGTCACCAGCTTCGGGCTGATCAAGGTCATCGGCATCATCACGCCCACGGACAATGCACCCGTCGTCACCTTCGGTTCGATGGCGCTCGCTTTTGGAGCCAGCGTTGCCATCGGCATCCTCGCCGGGTTGTTCCCCGCCTTCAAAGCCGCCCGAATGAACGTCATCCAGGCGCTGAGGTATGACTGAGCCCGAAAACAGCGTGCGAAAGCCGCGACCAAGCATTTGGAAAATAGTTCTGCCCATCCTGACCGCGTTGACAGCCGTGGCGATGTGCTTCGATTCGCCGCGCAACTACTTCCTGCTCAAAGCGTTCTCTCTGGCCAGCGCCTTGAAGGGATCGCGACACGTCACCCATTTGCCCGAGATCGACGCCGTCGAAGTTTGCCTCCTGGGAAACCGCGAACCGAAAAGCAGTAACACCAATCTCATTTCTAGGGCCGAAGTAATGCTTGCGACCAATCTTGCCGGGGCTTCAGCGAGGGAACTTGCCGGGCTTTGGCGTCAACTTCCGCTCATCAGCGACCCAAGACTCCAGGCGCTGTGCCACTACCCGGTATACGGATTCAGGTTCAGTCGGCGGGGAATGCCCGTGCTGGAAAGTTCGTCCTGCTGGCAATGCGCGAACCTAACAGTTCCCTCGTCGCTCAGAATCTCGGAAATCAGCTTCAACCGATCTTCCCCCCAAGCCACCAACCTGTTCTTGAAGCTGCAGTCGTTCTTTCCAGCCGATGCGACAGCCAAGGCAGTCAAGTCCTATGGGCTGAACGAGGAAAGAGCCGAACAATGAGGGGACTGGCACCAACGTCCTTGGCAAATGGAACCCTATGGGGGCTGTTGCAGCCGTCGGGGCAGATCGCGGGCACCGTGCATCACGCGGAAAATTTCGACCGAAGTGTCAGTCAAACGGTAGAAAACCAGATGCACTTGGAACGGCTTTCCCACAAGGCACGATCGGATGCCCTTGAGTGCGGGCGCACGAAAGCGCCGTATCGGCGCAAGCCGTGGCTGCCGTGCGATTCGTCGGAGGGCTTCGTCCAGCGCAATAACAAAGCGGTTGGCAACATCCCCGCCGGCGTTTTCCAAATACCACTCGAACTGAAGCTCAGTGTCGGCAAGGAAGTCCGGCGATTTGACGATCTTCAGCGACATGCGGCATGTCGTCGTGCGAGGACTTTTTGCCGGACCTCTTCCAAGTCAGCGAAACTATATGGCGTCATCGGACTGTCGATAGCCTCCAGCAGCCATGCCTCCAGTTCTGGTGAGTCCTCGTTCGGATCAATCCGGTTTACCCGGTATTCGCTGACCGCTTCGGCCACGGCGGCAGCCGCAGTGGGGAACGTGCCTTTGGCCACCTCGCGCTCAATGTATTCGGCGAGGTGCGGTGGAAGCTCCACTTTCATGGCCGCAGTCTGGTCACCGGCTCCCCGCTGTCAACCTGCCCGCCGAGATGGCCGCGCGCCCGTCCATTCCGGCGTCCGCATTCAGACTTCCGCGTTCCCATGAACCTCTTCAACACCATCGCCGTCGGCCTGAAGGAAATCTGGGCGCACAAATTCCGCTCGGTCCTCACGATGCTGGGCATCGTCCTAGGTGTCGCCTCGCTCGTCGGGATGTCGGCGATCATCAAGGGCATGGAGAACGGCATGCGGGAGTCCATGGTCGCCATGGGTGGCGTGGACAAAGTTCTGCTCCAGTCCCAGCCTGTGCCTCCGTGGCAGGATCATCTCGCCGACCAGGCTCCGGGCCGCACAATGATGGACGTGATCGCGCTCAAGGAAAGCGCGCCGCTGATCAGCGTCGTCTCTCCCGAACTGTCGCTGGACGATATCGTGGTGAGTCGCGGCCAGAAGAGCACCGTGCCGGCGGAGGCCGTGGGTGCCTGGCCCGAGGTCCTCGAAATGAACCTGCACACCTTGGAGCACGGACGCTTCTTCAATGACCTCGACGAAAAGAACGCCAGCAGCGTCTGTGTGATCGGCACCGGCATCCGCGACGAACTGTTTGGCAACCCCGACGAGGTTGGCCACGAAATCGTCCCGCTGGGCGAACAGATCCTGATCGGCGGGCAACCGTTCACCATCGTCGGCATGTTCCAGCACTACATGGGCGAGGAGGAGGCCAAGCAGCGGCTCGTCGCGAAGCAGCTCAAGGACAAGCAGGACAAGGAAGGCGGCCCGAAACGCCAGCGCGGTTGGGGCCGGCGTGGGGGCTGGGCCTTCTGGCGGAAGAACAACACGATCTACATCCCGCTCCACACCGCCTACCTCAAGTTCCTCGCCGCGGGCGACAAGGATGGCATCGTGGATCAGCGGCTGACCGACATCGACATCAAGGTCGCCGACTTCAGCCGCATGGAGGACGCCATTCAGCAGGCCAAGAACGTCCTCATGATCACCCACCGCGGCATCGAGGATTTCTCGTTCCAGACCCAGGAAAACCAGATCGAATCCATCGACAAGCAGATCAAGAATGCCCGCCTTAGCGGCGGCCTGATCGCGGCCATCAGCCTGCTCGTCGGCGGCATCGGCATCATGAACATCATGCTGGCGAGCATCAACGAGCGGGTCCGCGAAATCGGCATCTGCAAGGCCATCGGCGCAACCGGACCGGACATCTTCATCCAGATTCTTGTCGAAAGCGTGGTCATCTCGATCCTCGGCGCCTTGGCCGGACTGGTCGCCTCGGAGTTCCTCGTCAACGTGCTCGCGCAGATCAGTCCCACCCAGAACACACCGGTGATCACCCGGGGGGCGGAGATGGTGGCCCTCGCCTTCAGCCTGTTCGTCGGGGTCGTGGCCGGCCTGATACCGGCGTTTAAGGCGGCTCGCCTCAATCCGATCCAAGCGCTCCGCTACGAGTGACCCCGGCTGGACCGCAGCAGGTGACCGGTCCAGTTTCCCGGCATGCGATCCGGTAAGCGGCTACACCTTCTCCTGGCCGGGGCTTTTGCCGTCCTGGCCATCGCGGCGTTCAGCCTCGTTGCCTACTGGCACTTCTGGTGGCGCCGCCCGCCCGGAGTCGGTCCCGTGGACCTCCCGGTGCCAGCCGAAGCATTTCGTGCGACGTGGACGGAGCGCCCCGTGCTGCTGGTCGGCTTCGGCGACAGCGTCACCGCTGGCTTTGGCGCCGCCAAGGGCCGGTCCTATTTCGATCGGTTGGCCGGGCTCAGTGCGCCCGACGAATACCCGGAACTGCGCGGGCTCAATCTGCGCGCCGGCTTGCCCAACCTGTCGGTCACCAATCTGTCGGTCTCCGGCAGCACGTCACTCCAACACTTCCGGCAGCAGCTCCCGCGGTTGCCGCGGCAGAACCCGGATACGCTGGGAATCATCGTGATCACGACCGGCGGCAATGACCTGATCCACAACTACGGCCGGACCGAGCCGAGCGAAGGTGCCCTGTTTGGCGCGACCGTCACCCAGGCGGGACCGTGGGTGACCAATTTCGCCGTTCGCTTGGGCGAAATGATCGCCACGATTACGAACCGTTTTCCCGGCGGCGCGCACGTCTTCCTGGCCGACATCTACGATCCGACGGACGGCGTCGGCGACATCGGCAAAGCGGGTCCACTGCCCGACTGGCCCGATGGATTGGCCCTGCACACGCGCTTCAACCAGGTCATCCGCGCCTTCGCGGTCCGGCACGGCAACGTCCACCTGGTGAAAATGCAGGCGGCATTTCTCGGCCACGGGATTCACTGCACGCAGTTCTGGCGCCCGCACTATTCCGGCGCTGATCCGTCCTACTGGTTCCACGACAACCTCGAGGACCCGAACGACCGCGGTTACGATGCCATCCGCCGGCTGTTCCTCAGGGAGATCGCCAACACGTTGAAGCCCCGGCAACCGTCCAGGCCTTGACCAAGATCGGTGCATGGGGACGGCTCCCGGAGCGGGGCCCAGTTCACTCGTAACGCAGCGCGTCGATCGGATCGAGGTTCGCCGCCTTGAGCGCCGGAAAGAAGCCGAAGACAATGCCTATCACCGCGCTGACGGTGAAGGCGACGATGACCGAACTGTTCGAGATCAGCGTCGGGAACTGGAACTGCCTCGTGAGCAACGGCGCCAACCAATAGCCGGTCAGGATTCCGAGAACCCCTCCCGCGACGCTCAGGATGACGGCTTCCGTGAGGAACTGCCGCATCACGTCCCGGGCCCGGGCACCGACCGCGAGGCGGATACCGATCTCCCGCGTCCGCTCGGTCACACTCACCAGCATGATGTTCATGATGCCGATGCCGCCCACGACGAGCGAAATGCCGGCGAAGAACCCAATCAGGACCGTCATGATCCGATTGTTGGCGTTCAGAAATTCGGAAGTCTCCTGCTGGGTGCTGACCATGAAATCGTCATCCTTCCCCTCGGTGATCTGGTGTCTCTGCCGGAGGAGCTCCTCCAGTTGCAGCTTCACGTCCGCGATGACCTCTGCCGACTCCGCCTGCACGAAAAGCGACCGGAATTTCGTGTCGCCGCTCAGGCGTTTCATCGCGCTGGTGTAAGCAACGAACACGACATCATCCTGATCCTGACCAAAGCTGCCGGATCCCTTCGCATCCAGCCAGCCGACGATGGTGAACGGGGCGTTTTTGATGCGGATGATCTGGCCGACCGGATCGACGTTTTCTCCAAAGAGCGTCTTGGCCGTGGTCGCACCGAGCAGGGCGACCTTGTTCGCGTTGCGCACGTCCGTCTCGGTAAAGTTGTCGCCGGCGCGAAGGGTCCAGGACCGGGCCTGAAGGTATTCGGAGCTGACCCCGGAGATCTGCACGTTGCTGTTCTGGCTGCCGGCCGCGACCTGCGCCTGCGTGCGCGCCTCCGGACTCACCGCCGCGATGCCGGAGATTTCCCGCCGGATCGCCTCATAGTCATCCGTGGTCAGGTTGGCCGACATTCCGAAACCGCCGCGCACCCCGCCCCGGGACACGTTGCCGGAACGAATCGTCAGCAGGTTGTTGCCCATGCTGGCGATGCGTTTGTCGACCTCGGCCTTGGCCCCGGTGCCCATGCTGACGCCGACGATCACGGCGGAGATCCCGACGATGATGCCGAGCATGGTGAGAAATGAGCGGAGCACGTTCCGGCGCAGGGCGCGCACGGCGATCTTGAGAACAGCAAACATGGCTCAGGCGAGTTGGACGGCTTTTTGTTCGGCGTCGAGTTTGGCCAATTCTTCAGTCGCGAGCAGGCGGTCCTGGACCCCCTCATCACTCCGGACCAACCCGTCGCGCATCACCACGACGCGGCGGCAGTAGCGGGCGATGTCGAGTTCATGGGTCACCATGACCACCGTCATGCCCTCGTCGTTGAGCTGCTGGAAGATCCCCATGATCTCGATGCTGGTTCGGGAATCGAGGTTGCCCGTGGGTTCGTCGGCCAGAAGCAGTTTCGGCTGGTTCACGAGCGCACGGGCAATCGCCACCCGCTGCTGCTGCCCGCCGGACAACCGGCTGGGGGTGTGGTCGAAACGCTGGCCCAGGCCGACCATCTCCAGTGCCTTCATGGCCCGCTCGTGCTGTTCCTGCGCAGGACGCGGCGGGCGCGCGTAGAGCATCGGGAGTTCGACGTTTTCGAGGGCGGTCGTGCGGGAGAGCAGATTGAAGCCCTGGAAGACAAAGCCGATCTTCTGGTTCCTCAGGTTCGCCAATTGGTCGCGGTCAAGCTCGATGACGTTGACCCCATCCAGCAGAAAACGGCCGCTCGTCGGCCGGTCCAGACAACCCAACGTGTTCATCATGGTGCTCTTGCCGGAGCCGGAAGCTCCCATGATGGCGACAAACTCGCCCGGCTGAATCGCCAGGGAGACCCCGCGCACAGCATGGACCTCGACCTCGCCGCTGACGTAGGTCTTGCGAAAGTCTTCGAGTTGAATGACAGGAACGCTCACGCGAGTCGGAAGCTGGGATGAGATCTCGAACCGGCTAGCGACGGGGTCCGCCACCGCCAAACGGGCTGGCAAAAGGATTCGCGGTCGGTCCGGAAGCCGTCGCGGTAGTGGACGAAGCGACCAAGCCGACCACGACGACGTCGCCCTCCTTGAGGCCCTCGGCCACTTCGGTGTTGGCACCGTCGCTGATGCCGGTCTTGACCGACACCGCCGTCACGACCGGCTTGCCCGGCGCCGAACGCTCCCGGTCGAGCACATAGACCGTGCGGATCGCTGGACCTTCGACTTCAGGAC
>JAYUSF010000091.1:0-6603 GCA_043755815.1 Verrucomicrobiota bacterium | reverse complement strand
GCCGGCGCGACCGGGGCAGTTTTACCAGCAGCAAAGCCGAATCCTCAACATCACCATTGAAATCAAGGTTCGGAACTTTGGCTTTCGTAACACCCTCTACAACGGAGCCGAACAGGGGCCTGCGCTGGGGCGGGCCGCCAAGGTCGGCAGGTATCCCGCCAATGACTGGGGTCTGCACCATCTGCATGGCAATGTTTTCGAGTGGTGCCGCGACGGGTATCACCGCCGAATTTCGGGTGGGATTGACCCCGGCCTGTATGCCGCCCGAAACGCGGCCACGAAAAGCGAACATGGTGAGATTTCCCGCGCGCGCCGCGGCGGTTGTTGGGCCGACGATGGCTGGCCGTGTCGGGCCGCGTTCCGGCTTCGGTTCGAGCCCAAGCGATGCTACGACCTCCTCGGATTCCGAGTTGTCGCAGTCAATCCGTGATGGGCACTCTGCGCGGGGCGCTTTCCATTTCGCGGCTGCCGCCGTGAATTGTGTCCCGGCAGAACCCGCGGTTCGGGAGTTCAACCGGCTGGACTGGCGACCGGGATGTGCTCAAGCCTCGTCCGGATGACCGCCGATGAGTTTCGCCAACTGGCCCTCGCGCTTCCAGGCGCTGTCGAGTCGGCGCACATGAATCACCCGGACTTTCGGCTGGGTGGACGGATCTTCGCGACGCTGGGGGCATCGGATGAAGGCTGGGGAGTGGTGAAGCTGACCCTGGAACTTCAGTCCGCCTTTGTGGCGGAGGCCGCGGACATATTCCAGCCCTGCAACGGCGCCTGGGGCAAGGGCGGTGCCACCTACGTCCGCCTCGCGTCGGCGAACCGAAAGCTCGTGGCATCGGCCCTCAAAGCCGCGGGCGCCAGCGTCCTGGTTCGTCAGAGAAAGCCTCGCCGAGGACCCGGTTCGGCGGACTCGGGACCTGCCCCTGGGTGATTCGGGCGCCCGACCGCCGAGCAAGCATATGAGCGTTGATTCGGGCCTAATGTCAGGCAGTCCGCGGGCTCGGAGCGGTTATTTGACGGCCGCGGTCACATGCGTGGGCCAGGTTGTTCTTTACCAGACCGAAGTCACTTACCCGGCTCGGCCCATGGTTCCGTCCGGCCGTCGTCCGGACGAAACAAGCAGCACCAGGCCAAGCAGGACGAGGTTGAAGCCGGCAATGGTTCCGACAACCAGCCGAAAGGCGGCCAGCGGCTGCATTGTGGCAAGCTGAGGTTTCAGCCACGCCAAAGTGCCGAGGAACACCGCGACCAGTGCCACGGCCCAGGGCACGAACCGGAAATCGGCCCGGGCGAGCCGGTCGCTGACGAGGACATTGGCGAGAGCAAACGAAAGCATCGCCCACGTGCACCAAGGCACCATCGGAGCGGCCGCCCAGTTGTCGGGGGAGCGGAAGTAAAGGATCTGCAAGGGCAGCTTCGGAAACACCGTCGCGGCAAGGGCGGCGAGGGCACCGAGAAAGAAGGTGCCGAGCAGGGCCAGTCTCAGCGCGTCGGATTTTTCCGAACGGGCGAAGCTGCGGGCGATCTTCGGGAACATGACCACGGCAAGGGGGACGGTAAACTGGGTCATGGCGAAGCCGATGGTGGCCGCCGGCAGATAGTGGGTTCCCAGTTGGAACGGGTCCCGTTGCCCGGCTGCAACGGCGGGGATGGCGAGCTTGAGGAAGATCACGTCCGACTGGGAAAGCACGAGCAGGCAAGCTGCGCCCAGCGTGAACGGGAGGGCGCGCCGGAGGAATTGCCCCCAGTTGAAACCATTCCCTGGCGCCAGCCAGATGCGACGCGAGGCCCAGGCGGTCAGGCTGGTGGCCGCAAGCATGGCTGCCACCGCGGCCGTAAGGGCGGCGGCAGCCTTGCCGCCTCCGATCACGACCAACCCCAGCACGCCCGACAGGCGCAGGACCCCGTCGAGCATTGCCGAGGCCCCGAGGGTGCCGAATTGCTGGCGTCCTTGAACCAGGCCCCGGAAAACCGGCAGCGCCAGTGACACCCACGCGGCTCCGAGAGCGGGCCAGAGGACTTCAGTCCCAGAAAGGCCAAGCGCCGTGGCGATTTCCCGGCGGAACAGGACCGTGGCCGCCACCAACAGCAGCCAACCGACGGTCAGGCAGGTCAGGACGTTGCGGGTCATGCTTGCCAGCGCGCCGTCGCGATCCGCTTCGGTCGCCGCGGACTGCTGGGCGAACACGACCTGAAGCCCGGCGCTGGGAATCGCGAGCAGCAAGAGCACTCGCAGCATCGTGCCGAAGGTGGCATATTCGGCCTCGCCCAGCGGTTGGGCGGAGAACGAGTGCACCAAGGTCATGAAGGCGCCACTGACCACGGTGGCCATGGCCATCCAGCCGCTTTGCCGGAAAAAGGTCGTCCGCGATTCGTTCACGCGCCGGCGGGCATAGACGAAGCGGGCGGACGGGGAAACTCGAATTGCCGGACGGGCCGGGATTTTCTTCGGAAACGGCTCGCCTCGTCGGGCTTCCTGCCTATGTTCGCCGCGGCTTTGCCAACGCATGCAATCGCGGCTCATCCGATTCTTCTGTTCGTGGCTGGCGCTGACCTTTTTCGTCCGCGTCGTCGCCGAGAACATCGTCTTTCCCGATGATGCCGGAATCGTCGACGTGTCCAAAGGGCCCTACTACGCCAAGGGTGACGGCAAGACGGACGACACGGAGGCGTTACAGCAGGCGCTGCTTGAGAATCCGAACGGCAACCGGATCATCTACCTGCCCAACGGAACCTATCGCATTTCGGCCACCCTGCGGTGGCCGAATGGCGAAGCCGACACCGCCCAGCGGGCAACAGTTCTCCAAGGCCAGAGCCGGGAGGGCACCCGGATGGAGCTGGTTGATTACTCCGCCGGCTTCAGCAATCCGGGCCGGCCGCGACCGATGGTGTGGACGGGCGGCAACCACCAGAAGCACCACCGTAACGCCGTCCGCAACCTGACGCTTCATACCGGCAAGGGGAATCCGGGCGCGATCGGGATTCAGTTCAAGGCCAACGACCAGGGGGGGATTCGGGACGTGACCGTGATCGCCGGGGGCAAGGGTGACGGCGCGACCGGCATTGATCTGAGCCACGTGGACTTCAACGGACCCGTCTTCCTGAAGAACGTCCGGGTGGACGGGTTTGACGTGGGCCTCCGCACCGCCTTCTCCGTCTATTCGGTCACGGCGGAGGGGGTGGAATTTGAGCACCAACAGGTGGCCGCCATCCGCAACAGTGGCCAGATCATTTCGCTGCGCCATTTTGCCAGCACCAATTCGGTGCCGGCCATTCTCAACGTCGATCCCGCCGGCATGATTACCGTGCTCGACTCGACGATTCAGGGATTGCCACACCGTCGGCCCTCGCCCGCGGTCCAGAACCGTGGCGTCATTTTCCTGCGGGACTTTGCGAGCGCCGGTTGCACGAACCAGACAATTACCAATCTCGTCGAAAACCGCACCGGCACCGGCGAAAACGCGCCCGGCCCTGGCATCGATGAATTCTTCTCGCACCGGCTGTTCAATGTGTTTCCCGCGCCGTTCCGCACCCTTCGGCTTCCGATCAAGGAAACCCCGGAAATTCCCTGGGACTCCCTGCAACGCTGGGCCAGTCCGCTGCAGTTTGGTGGGCGTCCCGATGACAATCGCGACGATTCCACGGCCTTGCAGGCGGCGATCGATTCCGGGGCGACGACGATTTACCTCCCGAACGGGACGTGGGTCCTCAATTCCCCGGTCGAAATCCGGGGGAACGTTCACCGGCTGATTGGCTGCGAGGCCAAGATTTCGATCGCGACGCTGCAAGGCGGTCCTGCGCTCCGTGTGGCCGGACCCACCAACGAACCGGTGATCCTCGAGCGGCTGGAAGTGGAACCCGCGACCAAAGTGCTGGTCGAGCATGCCTCCGACCGAACGCTGGTCATCAGCAGTTGTCTCGGGCTGAACCTGACCTGGCCGGGCAGGGGCGAACTGTTTCTTGAGGATGTCCATTCTGGGGCCGGGCTCAAGATGGAGGAGGGCCGCCGACTTTGGGCGCGGCAGTGGTCCAGCAGCTTTGAGGGCACGAAGCTGGTGAACAACGGAGGCTTCGCCTGGCTGCTGGGCTTCAAGGCCGCCCTCGGGGGCGTGCTGGTCGAAACTTCGGGCGCGGGCAAGACCGAGTTGCTGGGCGGCCTTTGTGTTTCGAGCGGCGTCTGGAAGTCGGACCCGATGTTCCGCCTGCGTGACTCCCAGGGCGTCTTCATCCTTGGAGAATCCTCTCCCAACAGCACTCCATTCCAGACCATCGCCACCGAAGTCCGCAAGGGCGTGACCCGGGCGCTGCCGGCGACCGGGCTGACGGCAGACCAACCGCTGCCCCAAAGGGTCGGCGGAATTGCGCTGCCGCTCTATTCGGGTTTCGACGGCGTGGGAAATGTCGTTCCCCGGGTGGCTCAACCGTTAAATCCCTCGGCGGTGCGAAAGTAAATTGTCGCGGCCGCCGGCTTTTTTGTTTGCCTCGTCCCGTTCACTGCGAACCCTAGGCCGCGACTTCCAACTTCGGCGGACAAAATGGCAGACAATCCAAAATCCGACCTCATCGTCGGCGTTGACCTGGGCGGCACCAAGATCCTTGCCGGCGTGTTCACGCCCCAGCTGAAGCTGCTTCAGGCCGCGAAGCTTTCCACCAAGGCGGGCCGCGGCTTCGAGTCGGTCGTCGAACGTATCGCGCGCTGCGTTCGGGACGCGGTGGACGAGGCCGACCTGTCGCTGAAGAACGTCAAGGCCCTTGGAATTGGCGCCCCCGGCGCGGTCGATCCGGAGACCGGCGAGGTGATCTTCGCCCCCAATCTCAACTGGAAAGATGCCCCGCTGAAGAAGGAGTTGGAAAGGCTGCTGGGCGTTCCGGTGTTTGCGGAAAATGACACCAACCTCTGCACGCTCGGGGTGCATGAGGTGGAGCTGAAAGGCAAACCCAAGCACATGCTCGGGCTGTTCCTCGGCACCGGCATCGGTGGCGGGCTCATCATCGACGGCAAGCTCTACGGCGGCTTCAACCGCACCGCAGGCGAGGTCGGGCACATGGTCATCGAGGTGGGAGGCCCCGAATGCGGCTGCGGCAACAAGGGCTGCTTCGAGGCGCTCGCCAGCCGCACCGCGATCTTCAAGCGCATCCAGCAGGCCATGAAGGATGGGGGCAAAACCGCCCTGACCGAAATGCTCGGACCCAACCTCGACGACATGAAGAGCGGCGACCTGCGCAAGGCGATCAAGCGGGGCGACAAATTGGTTGAAAAGGTGATCGAGGAGGCGGCCGAGTATACCGGCATCGCCGTCGCCAATCTCATCAACATCCTCAACCCTGAGGTTGTGGTGCTTGGCGGCGGGGTGATCGACGCGATGGAAGACGAGATGATGGCGATCATTGTCGAGACCGCATTCGACTATGCGATGGCCGGGACGACCCAGGGCATCCAGATCATCGCCAGCAAGCTCGGCGACCACGCGGGCATCACGGGCGGCGCCGTGCTGGCCAAGCAGCGTTTGAAATGATTTGTGGCCGTTGGCGGCGCCGGCGCCGGCAAGGCGGGCAATTGGGCCAAACGGAAGCATCGGGCCGGGGCTGACAAGGGCGCATGACGGCAATCCTTCGCCTCAACCGCCTTATCGGAGCTCGACACCGCAATGGCCGCCCGCAACGTTTACCACTGTGGAATCCGACAGTCCCATTCCCCCGGCGCGGCTTCAGGGCAGGTTCCGGGCGGCGTTCACGCTGATCGAACTGCTCGTCGTGATTGCGATCATCGCGATTCTCGCCGGCATGTTGCTCCCGGCGTTGGCCAAGGCCAAGGCCAAGGCGCATCAGGCCCGCTGCATCTCCAATCTACGTCAGCTCGGGATTACCTACGCCCTATATGCGCCCGACAACCGTGAGCAGTTTCCCTATTCCGGGCGCGATTGGCCGCAGATGGGATTCGTGGATCTGCTCAAGCTTCTGGATCCCTACATCAGCACGAACTCGCGCTCGTTTTACCTCTGTCCGGCCGAAAAGGGGCGGGGCTTCAACATCGAGTGGGCGCTGGCAAATGCCGCCATTCCCACCAATCAGCTGCTCTTCCCCAGTTCGTATTACTACTACAACCAGTTTTACCACACGGACGACGGCGCCGCGTTGAAGGTCCGGCGGGTGCAGGAGGTGAAGTCGCCTTCGAAAAAGGCAATCTCGCCGTGCTTTGCGAGCGCGAAGGGCAAGTGGAACAACGTGCAGAAGGGCACCGCGAGCTCGGCGCACGGACCACGCGGAATGATGCTGCTGTTTGTCGATGGGCACTCGGAGTTCGCGCCCTACGAACGGCTCAATGCACCCTTCAAGGATGGGTCTACCCTGATCTACAACCTCGACTGGACCGTTGGTGGGCTATCCGGTGAGGACCTCAAATGAGGCGGCAGATCGGGGCTCGAAGTGTTGGACCTGCCTGAACCGGCGGCTGGCGCGTCCGGCGAACTCCTCTGGCCGCGGTGCTGTTCCGGGTCGATTGGTTGCAAAGTAGTGTCCGGCGTGCAACGCGAACGAGCGCGCCAGCATTGGGTTTGATGCGGATGTCCCGGTGCGAATGATGGCGGCGGGTTTGAGTGTTCGCGCGGG
>JAYUSF010000090.1:0-6619 GCA_043755815.1 Verrucomicrobiota bacterium | reverse complement strand
CCTACCGGCAGAATTTCTCCTACGATGCGAGGTTGGCGCGCGGCCGACGGGACATTGTTCGGTCCCTGTTTGGAGCGGCGATGGTGGATCTCCACCCGGAACTGTGTGCTGCTCGCATGGCCATCGCCCGCGCGGGGGACCCCGTGGAATTGCTGTCGGACCTCGGCTCGGCTCCGTTGTCCGAGGCCGGGGCCGCCGAGTTGGCCAAGAACGACTGGCAAAACGCCGAGGTGCGGCAGCAGACCAAACTCGGCTGGCAACGTTGGGCGCAGGCAAAATACCGGCGGCTGGCCGGGCGTTGAACCCCTCCTTCCTTTCACCGCATCCTCCCGCCATGCAGATCAGCATCCGCAATCTCACGAAACGCTTTGGCGCCACCACCGTGCTGCGGGACGTTTCGCTGGAGATCGCCAACCGGGAACTGTTCTTCCTCTTGGGCCCGAGCGGTTGCGGAAAGACCACGTTGCTGCGGCTGATCGCCGGATTCTACCAGCCCGACGGCGGTGAACTGCGGTTTGGCGACCGGCTGATGAACGCGGTGCCACCGCACGAGCGCAACACCGGGATGGTTTTCCAAAGCTACGCGCTCTGGCCGCACATGAGCGTTTCCCAAAACGTGGGTTACGGACTGGAGATCCGCGGGGTGGCGGCCAAGGAAAAGGCGGAGCGGGTCAACGATGCGTTGCGGATGGTGCGGATGGAAGCCTACGCCGGACGATCGCCCAACCAGCTTTCCGGCGGCCAGCAGCAACGGGTGGCTTTGGCGCGCGCCCTCGTCATTCGGCCGGCCGTGCTCCTGCTGGATGAGCCGCTCTCCAATCTGGATGCGCGGCTGCGCCTCGAAATGCGGGACGAAATCCGCCGGATTCACCAAGAGACCCAGATCACCACGATCTACGTCACCCATGACCAGCAGGAATCCCTTTCCCTCGCGGACCGGATGGCGGTGCTCAGGGATGGCGTGGTGGAGCAACTGGGTGATCCGCGCACCGTTTACCGCCGGCCAGTGAACCGGTTTGTGGCCGACTTCATCGGTGAGACCAACTGGATCGAAGGAGTGGTGGACGCCGGCAATTCCGAGTTTGCCTCAATCCGGACGGCCCTCGGTGTTTTGGTCGGGGAAGGGCGCCCGCACTTGGCCGCGGGGACTCCGGTTTGGGTCGGCTTCCGTCCCGAATCGGTCCAGCTCACCGAACAGGTTGAGAACTCATTGCGCTGTCGGATCACCCGCGTGAGCTACTTGGGCGACATCGAGGAATACACCTTGCGGGCGGGGGAATCCCTGGATTTCAAGGCGTTTGCCCAGAATCCGGCCGAGGAACTGGCGGTCGGCCGGGAACTCAGCTGCTCCGTCCGCCGTCGGGATGTGCTGATCCTGCCCCGCTCGGAGTAACCCCCCGTTGCGTCGGCCGATGCATCCCACGGTGTCGCTTCCGGCGCCCTCAGTCTCCGTTCCGGAATCAACCGGGGAGCCCAAACTTTCCTGACGGTCCCACCGCCTAAAGAACGGTGCCTTTCTGCCGATACGTGGGAGAGGCTCCAGCCAATCACGGTGAAAGGTGGGAGAAACACAAAATGACCAGACTCTACTCAGTTCAAGGAAGAACGAAGGCCAAGGTCCGGAGGGCCAGTCGGCGGGGAGAGGTTGACCAGTCCGTTCGTTCTCGTTCAGTTCGTTGTGGAAATCGGAAGAGCGGGGCCCTTGCGCCCTTGCCGGTTTCTTTATCAGCCGCGGAGCTTCCGCTGCCCCTGCCCGTGGTCGATGTGCCACGGGCGGATCACACCGTTCCCGCCGCGGGGCGGGAGCTTCGCACGATGGCGCGGGACGGAGATTTCAACCTGCGGATGTATCTGCGGGAAATCAGCGAGACGCCGCTGCTGACTCCCGAGCAGGAAGTCGAGCTGGCTGGCCGCATCCAGCGGGGAGACGCCGAAGCCCGGGAACACATGATCAAGGCCAACCTGCGGTTGGTCGTAAAAATTGCCCGCGATTACGACGGCATGGGGCTGCCGCTCCTCGACATGATCAACGAGGGTAACATGGGCCTGATGCGGGCGGTCGAACGCTTCGATCCGTCCAAAGGGGCCAAACTGTCGACCTACGCGGCCTGGTGGATCAAACAGTCCATCAAGCGCGGTCTGGCCAACCAGGGGAAGACCATCCGGTTGCCCGTGCATCTCGTTGACCGGGTCGCCAAAATCCGGCGCACGGCCATGAAGCTGCACGAGGAATTCGGACGTGAACCGACCGATGCGGAGGTGGCCGAAGTCCTCGGCATGACCGCCGAGCGGGTGACCGAACTGATTCAGGCCAGCTACCGCCCGACCTCGTTGGATGCACCTTTGGGCGAAGACGACGACACGCGTGTCGCCGACATCATCAAGGACGAGAACGCGACGACGGCCTACCAGGACTTGGAAACTCTGACCCGGCAGGACCTCGTGCGCGAACTTGTCGACAAGCTCGAGGCGCGGGAACTGACGATCATCAGCTACCGCTTCGGACTCGACGGCGGTCCCGAACGGACCCTTGAGGAGGTGGGCCAGCGGTTTGGCGTCACCCGCGAACGCATCCGGCAAATCCAGAATGTCGCCCTGTCCAAGCTCCGGAAGCAGATGGAAAAGCGCGAGGCGTTCCACGATCCCGAATTCGACCAGTTTCTTCGTCAGGCAGCCTGAAGCTCCTGCCGAACGTTAGTGCGGTGCCGCCGGACCGGATAACTCTACCGGTTCCGGCGGCTTTACCGTTCGGCGCAGACCGTTTTCCAGCCAGAGTTTCCATACGACCCAGAGCGCCTCGCGGACGATCTCCTTCGACATCTTCGAGCTGCCCTGAAACCGGTCGGTGAAGATGATGGGAACCTCCGCGATCTTCATGCCTAAGCGCCACACCCGGTGGGTCAGTTCAATTTGGAAACTGTAGCCGTTGCTCGCCACCGTCGGCAGTTCGATGGCCGCCAGCGCGTGCCGGCGGAAGCACTTAAAGCCGCCCGTCGGGTCGCTGATCCGCATGCCGGTGATCACCCGCACATACTTGCCGGCGCAGATGCTCAGGAGCAGCCGGTTGAGCGGCCAGTTGATGACCCGGATGCCGTTGGCGTAACGCGACCCAAGCACCAGGTCGGCACCCTCGGATTTCGCCGCCTGCAGGAATGAGGGGATGTCGGACGGGTTGTGCGAAAAGTCGGCATCCATCTCGAAGATGAACTCGTAGCCGCGGGTCAGCGCCCATTCGAATCCGGCGAGATAGGCCCGGCCCAGCCCGTTCTTCTCCTGCCTGTGCAGCACGTGGACATGCGGATTGGCGGCGGCCAACTCGTCCGCCACCTGGCCGGTGCCGTCGGGGGAATTGTCATCGACCACCAGCACGTCGAGTTCGACCGGCTGGGACATGAGCCGCTTCACGAGCTGCGGCAGGTTGTCGCGCTCGTTGTAGGTCGGAACGATGATGAGGGTCTCAGCAGCCACAGGCGGTCGGAGGGTGCTTACGACGGTAAACCGGGCAAGCCGATTCGCGTGGTTCGACCGGCCTTCAACGGGCAAGCGGGACGCTTGCGGCCCGGCTGGCCAGGGGCCGGTGCTACTCCGTGGCGCCAGCCTCCGGCTTGCCGTCCCGCCGGCGTCCCGCCGGCCGCGCCCAGGGACAGCGTCTCGACTGGTGTGCCCCAGTCACCCTTCCTTCTCGGTTCGGCGTTGGAGAAAGAAGGACTTGAGCATCGCCACGCATTCCTCGCGGCGGACCTCGCCGGTGATGTCGCAGCGGTGGTTCAGGGTGGGAAACTGGAGCAGGTTCAACGCGCCGCCAGCCGCGCCACCCTTGGCATCGGGCGCGCCGAAGACCACCCGGTCGAGCCGGCAATGCACAATGGCCCCGGCGCACATCGGACAGGGCTCCTTCGTCACGTAGAGCGTGCAGCCCGTCAGGCGCCAGTCGCCGACCGCACTTTCTGCAGCGGTGAGCGCCAGCATTTCGGCGTGGGCCGTCGCGTCCTTGAGCAATTCCACCTGATTCCAGGCGCGCGCAATGATCCGGCCCTCCTGGACCACGATGGCGCCGACCGGCACTTCGCCGGCCTGGTAAGCCTTGTTGGCCAACCGCAGCGCCTCACCCATGAACTGGGCGTCCAGTTCGGCGAGCGCTTCGGGGTTCAGCAGGGCTTCGGCAGGATTAACTCTTCGAGGGTCCACACGTTTTGGCCACCGGCGTGGCAGTGGCAATGCGCCGAAAAGAAACCGCCGCGATGCCGCCAGAACAGCGGCCAGATCTGCTCCCGGTCGGTTGCCGGGATCGCCAACCCGTCGAGGGCGGGGCGCGGGTAGAAGGCGAACTCACCCTCGGGATGCGCGGGCGGAACGGCGGTCAACCGCGGCCGCACCTCGAAGAGGAACATCAGCCAGTGCGCCTGCCCGAGGTAGCCGTGCTCGCTGATCAGCCCGGCGAAATGCAGGTCACCCGGCTGGATGCGGAGCCCGAATTCTTCGCGGGCCTCGCGGCAGGCACAGGCGTAGGGCGACTCGCCGGAGTCCGTCTTCAGCTTGCCACCCGGCGGCGACCAGAGCCCCGCGTTGGGTTCATGGTTGCGCCTGAGCAGCAGCACCTCGTCCTGCCCGTTGAAGCAGTAGAGCAGGGTGGCGATGCGGTAGGGCAGATTCACGGCAGTTCAGCCGATGAACGAGCAGATGTATTCGCAGATGCCGCCGGACACCCCGATGTCGAAACCGGACTTGGCCGGCACTTCGAAATGTTGGCCGGCTCCGTAGGTCGTGGTGCCAGCTTGGCCGTCGAGTTTTACGACGCAGGTTCCGGCGACGATTTCCATGCGTTCGGCCTGGTCGGTGCCGAAGTGGAACTGGCCCGGGTAGATCAGGCCGAGGGTCTTCTTGGAACCGTCGGCGAAGAGGATGGAGTGGCTGACCACCTTGCCGTCGAAATACACGTTGGCCTTGGCGACGGCGGTGACGTTTTTGAATTCAGTCGGAACGGACATCGGCGGGAGATTCCGGGAAGAACGGGCCGGGATGCAAGCGCCCGGACGAGCTGGCAACGACGAGAGTCCCGCCGGCGCACCGCTTTATCCGCGTATCCCGAGGACTTCTGTCACTCGCCCGGCGATGGCGCCGAACGCACGGCAGGCGTCCGGCGCCGGTGGGTTGTCCAAACTGCCCCAACGCCTAGGTTGCGGCCGCCGCCTGCCGCGCCACCGGCGCCGAAACCTTGCCGAAATGTAAGCCGCTAACCGCCCCTTCTTCCATGAACAGCCCTTCCATCGACCCGCGCGTCCGCATCGGCCATGTCCACCTGAAGGTCGCGGACCTGGAACGAGCGCTGGCGTTTTACTGCGGCGTGCTGGGCTTCAAGGTCCAGCAACGCTTTGGCACCCAGGCGGCGTTCGTTTCAGCGGGCGGGTATCATCATCACCTCGGGCTGAACACATGGGAGAGCCGGGGCGCTTCGCCGCCGCCGCCCGGAACGACGGGGCTGTATCATGTCGCAATCCTGTATCCGACCCGGGCCCTGCTGGCGGACGCGTTGCGGCGCGTGCTGGCGGCGGGCGTGGAACTTGACGGTGCGGCGGATCACGGCGTGAGCGAAGCGCTGTATCTGCGTGATTCCGACGGCAACGGGGTGGAACTCTATTGGGATCGTCCGGAACCGGACTGGCCGCGCTCGGCCAGCGGTGAACTGGCGATGTTCACCCGCGCGCTGGACTTGGACGGACTGCTGCAGGAGCCGATCCCGGACTGAGGCCGGTGGCGCAGCCGGCGGCCCCGCCTGCCTTGTGGGCCAAGCTTCAACGGGGCCGCGCTTGGCATTTCCGACGCGTCCCGTAGCCTCGCCGGCAATTCATGGCCGTCGAATCCAAGCCGCTGTTCCTTCCGGAAGTGCTCCGCCAGCAGGTGCGCGCGTTCAGGCTCCCGGAACGCATGGCCGCGTTGCTCCCGCGGCTGAACCTCCGGCCCATGGCCAGGAATTGCGCCAATCGGTCCACCGATGTCCGGCCGGCGGACTAGATTTTTCCACGCCGCCATGAGCGATCCCAATCTCTCCTCCTTCCTGTGGTCCGTCGCCGATCTCCTTCGCGGCGACTACAAGCAATCCGACTACGGCAAGGTCATCCTCCCTTTCACCGTCCTCCGCCGCCTCGACTGCGTGCTCGACGAGACCAAAGACGCCGTCCTCATCGAAAAGGAGAAGCGCGAGAAGGCCGGGCTGAACCCCGAGCCGTTCCTCCTCCGGAAATCCGGCCAGCTTTTCTACAACACCTCGCCGCTCGACCTGAAGAAGCTCATGGGCGACCAGGATCACATCGGCGAAAATCTGCGCGCCTACATGCAGGCGTTCTCGCCCGCGGTGCGCGACATCTTCGAGAGCTTCGATTTCCACACCCAGATTGACCGCCTCGCCAAGTCCGGCCTGCTCTACCTCGTCACGGAAAAGTTCGCCAACATTGACCTGCATCCCGAGGTCGTGAGCAACGCGCAGATGGGCGCGGTCTTCGAGGAACTCATCCGCAAGTTTGCCGAGCTTTCCAATGAGACCGCCGGGGAACACTTCACCCCGCGCGAGGTCATCCGGCTCATGGTGAATCTCCTCTTCATCGAGGACGACGCCGCGCTC
>JAYUSF010000089.1:0-6625 GCA_043755815.1 Verrucomicrobiota bacterium | reverse complement strand
GCGGCGGCTGGATTGAACGTCGGCGGTCCGCTCAGGCGGAGCACGGCGCGAGAATCCCGTCCCGCATGCCATGCACGATCTTCTTGTCGGCCGGCACGATGGTCGCGAGCACGCCGCCGAGTTTCGGCCGCGCGGCGTCCCCTTCGCCGCTGACGAAATAGTAGGGACAGAGCCGCACACGGCCCGGCGCGACTTCGAGCCGTTGGTGGGTGAAATCGTAGTGGCTGCCCTCGACCAACCGCGGACGATGGAAATGCTGGAGCACGTAAGGCGACCGCGGCCAGTCGGCCAGCGCCCGGTCCACGGCGACACTCCAGTCCGCGGTGCTCAGATCGCTGCCCAGGTAAACTCCGCGGGCGCCCCAGGCCTCCTCGCTGTAGCCGGAAACCTTGAGGATCAGTTCGCGGTCGCGCTGGCTGAGGTGCTTGAGCTGCTTCCAATCGGTGAGTTCCAAGCCCGGATAACCGGCGTTCGGCGGCAGCGGCGTCGGATCGAGAACCCATGTCCGCGGCACATGCCTGAGCAGGCGGTTGAAGAAGCCTTCGCCCATTTCCTGACGCCAGTAGTCGCGGAGGTTGCGGTTCCAGAGCAGCGCGAAGAGCAGCTTCTCCTCGAAGATCGGTTTCGGCGGGGGCGTGAGCCGGAGCCGTTTATCCCGCGCCAGTTCGAAGATGCGTCCGGAGCTGGGGACGTTGGCCAGATCGAACAGTTCAAAGAACCGGTAAACGGCGTCGCCGGCCGCGAAGCCGCTGAACGCGGAACTTTGAACCTGAAATCGGGAACCCGGAATCTGCCCCGCGAGCCAGGCCATCTCCGGCCGGTAACTGGCGGCTTCCTCCGACACGACCAGATGGACTCGCTCGGCCGATCCGAAGATGGACGCAAAGCCGTCCTTCATGCCGGCCGCACCGCCGATGACCTCCGGTGACGCCCCGCCCCCGCCTTCATTCCGCATTCCCCGCTCCGCGTTCCGCAGTTGGTCGTAGGTCTGGTTCAGCCACTGCGTGAGGCCGATGCCGCCCGGAACCGAGTCGAGTTCGCTGATGGCAAAGCCACCTTCCGTCAGCAGGACGTCGGGCCGGATGACGCGTGGCAGGTCGTTCTTGAAGCCGGGATGGCGCTGCAGCGCGACGAGCTCGGCGGGTTTGCCCTGGTCGAGCAGTCCCGCGATCCAGGCGGGCGCCTTGCCGTCCACGCTCCGGCGGTAGAGCAGGTTCACCGCCCGGTAGAACTGGAACAGCACGCGCCCGAGTGAGTCCAGTTCACCGGCAAGCTCCGGCCCCAGCGTCAATGGCGTGGGCGAGATGCGCCACGTGGCCCCCTCGAAAAGTCCGCCGTCGGGAATCGCATCCCGCACAAACTGGGCGCGGCGGGCGGCTTCGGACACGGCATCAGGCGACATGGCGCGGTCAAGCTAGGAGGCGGGTCCCGGGAGTCAAAGCAGCGCCCGCCGGCCCTCGCGGTGAAACCGACGTTGCGTCGCGCAGCGGAGAGTGGTTTTGCTCTGGGCCATGAAAGCCACTGCCGTTCAGTTGGACGACCTCCGTCCGGTGCCCTGTCCCTGCGGTGAATCACGGCGGGCGTTCACGCTGTTGCCCGGCGCCGTGGCGTCGCTGCACCTCGTCGACATCAGGGCGGACGCCGCAACCCATCACCATCGACGGACGACCGAGATTTACCTCGTGCTCGAAGGCACTGGGTTCATCGAAGTGGACGGCGAACGGTTCCCGGTGAAGCCGTTGACGGCCATCTACCTGCCGCCGGGCGCCAAGCACCGCGCCATCGGCCAACTTAGGCTGATCAACGTCGTGGTGCCCGTGTTTGATCCGGGCGACGAGGTCCTGGACTAGACCGCCGGCTCGAATTCCATCTGCCGCCACCAGGTTTCGAGTTCATCGGCCCCGAAGTCGGCGAGGATGTGGCCATCAACGTCAATCGAGGGTGCGCGGGTCTGGCCCGTGAGTTCACGCATTTCCAGTCGGGCTTCCGCATCGCGGATCACGTCCAACTGTTCGTAGGCGACGCGGCGCCGATCCAGCCATTCGATGGCCTCGTCGCACCACGGGCAGCCGGGTTTGATGAAGAGACGGACCGACTTTGTTTTCATCGTGAGGCCGACCTTAGCGCCGTCGGTCCAATCCTCAAAGCCCGGTCGCCATCCAAGGGCGGGAGGCATTCCTTCATGGTGGCTGACCTTGGGTTTGCGCCGGCCAAGACCGGGTGGCGCGAGGCTCCCGCCGAGCGAGTCCGGGTTCGGGCTCGGCGGGAGCCTCGCGCCACCAGCCACGATGAAAAGATGCGCCCGGGCGAGGACCGGCGGTTCAGGCCCTGTCGCGTTCCAACAGCCGTCCCGCCACGGCGGCGAGCCGCCGGCCGGAGACGCGACACCCCAACGTCCCACGGATCAAGGCATGGTCCGAGGCCGGGGCGCGGTGCCTGCCGCCGGCACACCACGAAAGAATGGCGGATTCCTTCCGGCTGGAGCCGCGGCTCCTTACGCTCTGGGTCGGCTTGTTCCCCACCTCATCGACCACTTGGCCATGCCCCGGACGGTTTCCCCGGACGGAAACTGCTCCGGGTTTCAGAGCATCCCGACCACATTTCTTGACCTACGCCTTCCGGAGGGGCTAGCCGGCCAGGCGTTGCAGCAGGCGATCGTGGATGTTTCCGAAGCCGCCGTTGCTGAAGACGCAGACGACATCCCCTTCCTTCGCCAGACCGACGACGTGTTCGATGATGCTCTCCACCGTCGGAAGGTAGGCCGCCGGTTTGCCGGTCAGCCGGAGATCCTGCATCAGCTTGTCCGGATTCAGCCGCTCCTCGGGCCGGAGCTGTTCGAGCCGGGCGACCTCGGCGACGACGATGTGATCGGCGCGCTCCAATGCGTCCACCAGTTCGGCCTGGAAGAGGTTCCGCCGGGTCGTGTTCGAGCGCGGTTCGAAGATCGCCCAGAGCCGGCGGCCCGGGAACTTCACCCGCAGGGCCCGGAGCGTTTCGCGGATCGCCGTCGGGTGGTGTCCGAAGTCGTCCACCACCGCGATGCCGCGGACCTCGCCGCGCACCGTCATGCGGCGCTGCACGCCCTGGAACGTCGCGAACGCGGCCTGAATCTGCGCATCGGTCAGTCCGCAGTGCCGGGCGCACGCGGCGACCGCCAGCGCGTTGCGGACGTTCAGTTCGCCGATCAACGGAATCGAGAAACGTGCTTCGCCGAGCTGAAACTCGGAAGCATTCGGACGCAGCACGATGCCACCGGCGCGGATCTCATTGGCCTCGCCGAGGCCAAAGCGCTTCACCGGGCAGTGTTTCACGTTCAGCAGCGACGTGAGGCTCGCCTCGTCGCCGTTGGCCAGCAGCAGGCCGTTGCGCGGGATGAGGTTGATGAACCGCCGGAACGAAAGCTGGATGTCCGCGAGCGACCCGAAGATGTCGGCGTGGTCCATCTCCAGGTTGTTGATGATCGCGACCTCGGGCAGGTAATGGACGAACTTGCTGCGCTTGTCGAAGAAGGCGGTGTCGTATTCGTCGCCCTCGAGGATGAACCACTCCGAGTCCGTGAACCGCGCGCCCTGACCGAGGTTCGCCGGAATGCCGCCAATGAGGAACGACGGGTTCAGCCCCGCGTGCTCGAAGACCCACGCGAGCATCGACGCCGTGGTGGTCTTGCCATGCGTGCCAGTGACCACGAGCGAGCGTTTGCCGCGGATGAAGCACTCCTTGAGCAGTTCCGGCAGCGAGCAGTAACGCAGCTTGCGGTCGAGCACGGCCTCGGCCTCGGGATTGCCGCGGGAAATGGCATTGCCGATGACGACCAAGTCGGGGTGATGGGCGAGGTTGGCCTCCGCGTAGCCGGCCTTCGCCGCGATGCCGCGGGCGGCGAGGAAGGTGGACATGGGCGGATAGATCACGTCCTGGTCGGAGCCGGTGACGTGGAAGCCGCGTTCCTGCATGGCGACCGCGGCGCTGGCCATGGCCGTCCCGCCGATGCCGACGAAATGGACGCTCTTGAAGTCGGTGAGCACGCGGCCAGTTCAAGGTTCCGCGCCCAAAGTTCAAAGGGGAAAGTTGCTCCTGCCCTACCGCCACTCGGCCGGTGGGGCATAACCGTGCAGCGTGCGCCACCATTCACAAACCGGAGCAAAAACCACGAACGGCCACTCCCGACCTTGCCAACGCACGTCGTGTCGGGTTGGTGGACAGAATATCCTGCGGGGACGCGGTCCGATGGCGACTTCCATGTCCCAAAAACTGTCTTCGTCATCGGGGAACGCTGCCCGCGTGAAATCAAATACCAGTGCAGCGCTGCCCAGGTAAACGACGGGGAGCAACACCAAAGTCAGGCAGGCAAGCAGCACGAGGCGGCGGAGTTTCATCCTCGACGATGGGTCACGCCTGCACGTCCAGCGCAATGATTTCGCCCGGCTCACACTCGGCAAAGACCTCGAACGGCCGGCAGCAGATTTCACAGTCGGTCGTGAACCGCTGCTGGGGGATGCTGGTGTCGATCAGCAGTTCCATCGCCTGGCCGCAGTAGGGACACTGGATGCGCTCGGATTCTTGCACGGGCTCACGATAGCCGGGACACCGGCGGGCGCGACTTCTCTGGACCAGATTTTGGTAGCAGAGGGGCGGTGACGGCGCTGGCCTCGATTTGGTGGTCTCCGTAGGCTGGTCCGGCATTCCGCATGAAACGCATTCAGGCTTGGTTCCCGACCTTTCTCTACTGTGACCGCCTCCAGCGCGGCTCCTGGCAACGCTTCAACCGTGAGCTGCTGAAGGAGTGCCACCAGATCCGCGACTTCGACGAGGCGGGGCAAAAGTGGTCGGCCAAGAATTACCCCGGCGGGTTCACGAGCTACGGCTCGATGGACAAGCTGCACCAGTTCTCCTCCACGTTCATGGAGCTGGAGCGGCTCATCGACCGGCATGTGAAAGCCTACGCCCGCGCGCTGGAATGGGAACTCGGCGACCGCGGCCTGGCGATGACCGACTGCTGGCTCAACATCATGCCGCACCGCACGGCGCACAGCCTGCACCTGCACCCGAACTCGGTGGTCAGCGGCACCTACTACGTCGCCACGCCGAAGGGCTGCGCCGGGCTCAAGTTCGAGGATCCGCGTCTGAGCAAGTTCATGGCGGCCCCGCCGCGGAAGGCGAAGACCAAGCCGGCCAACCAGTTGTTCGCGAACTACCCGGCCGAGGCGGGTAACGTGGTCCTATTCGAGAGCTGGCTTCGCCACGAGGTGACGGCCAATCCGGTCGAGTCCGAGCGGGTGAGCATCAGCTTCAACTACGACTGGGCGTGATCGGCGTTCCAGAAGCGTAGGGGTCTCGCCTTTCGGGCAAACGCCATGACTTGGCTTCAACGGGTCGCCTGCTAACCTCCTCCCGTCGTCATGAAACTTACTGCCCTTGTCTGGTCGGGACTGGTGCTGCCACTG
Source organism: Verrucomicrobiota bacterium (assembly GCA_043755815.1). Taxonomy (GTDB): domain Bacteria; phylum Verrucomicrobiota; class Verrucomicrobiia; order Limisphaerales; family UBA9464; genus CAIWAH01. The sequence goes on along the minus strand of JAYUSF010000089.1, from coordinate 1,184 downwards.
GCCCTCGCCGCCGCCGAAAAGAAGCCGGTCGATACCTCCAAGATTCCGCTGCCGGTGCCGCGCAAGGTGGACTTCGTGAAGGAGGTCTATCCGATCTTCAAGGACGCGTGCATTTCCTGTCACGGCCCGGAGAAGCAGAAGGGCAAGTATCGCATGGACTCGAAGGAAGCCGCCTTCAAGGACACCGACTACGGCCCGACCATCGTTCCGGGCAAGAGCGCGGAGAGTTCCCTGATCCACATGGTCTGCAACCTCATCGACGAGATGCTGATGCCGCCGCCCAGCGACACGCCCGGCAAGTCGGAGCCGCTGACCAAGGAACAGATCGGCATCCTGCGGGCCTGGATTGACCAGGGCGCCGAGTGGGTGGCCGGGGCCGACAGCTACGTGAAGCCGGTGACGTTCGCCGCGGACATCCAGCCGATCTTTCAGCAAGCCTGCGGCGCCTGCCACGGGGCGGAAGCGCCGAAAGGCGAGTTTGCCGCACTGACGCTGGACGCCGTGCTCAGGGGCGGCAAGGCCTACGGCAAGGTGGTCACGGCCGGCGACGTGAAGAAAAGCACGCTCGTCACCATCGTCTCGGGCCTCGATGAAGATCTGCCGCAGGCCGAGAAGCACAAGCTCGCGCCCAAACAGATCGAGTTGGTGAAGAAGTGGATCGAACAGGGCGCGAAATAGCCGGGTCGGATTCGGCGCCCATTGAGGCCAGCCAAAATCCTGCCCCTTCGTCGGCGGGTGCCGGAACGGCTCACGGACTTCCGGGCCCGGAATCTCACCGCTTCGTTCCCACGAGCACGCCGCAGTGCACCAACGTGGGAATGACTTCGCCGGCCACCAGTCCGGCTTCGGTCAGCCAGCCGCGATACTCGGCGGCGCTGTAGGCGCGGCCCTCCGTGAGCGAGAACAGCGCGGCGGAATACAGCGCAACCGGCAGCGGCCCGCCAAGGTCGTCGTCGAGAAACACATCGTGAATCAGCAGCCGGCCGCCGGGGGGCAGAATGGCCGCCGCGCGTTGCACCAGCGTGCGGCATTCCGCCACGTCCCAGTCGTGGAGAATGTTCGAGAGCAGCACCACCTCCGCGAGGGGCAAGGGCGCCGTGAACATGTCACCCGGCACCAGCGAAACCCGGTCCCCGACACCGGCCGCGGCGGTGAACTCGGCCGCGACCTTCAGCACTTCGGGA
>JAYUSF010000088.1:0-22381 GCA_043755815.1 Verrucomicrobiota bacterium | reverse complement strand
GTTGCCCCGCAACCCGCAGCGGTTTCCGGGGGAAACCGCCCACAGTTGTTACCGACGGTCTCTGGGAAACAGTATGACTGTCCCACCGTGCGGACGGCCGACGATTCCGGATCGCAGCCCGGACGAAGCGGTTGAGCGATGAAGTCGCGCAGCGCGCGTGGATTGGGCACGGCGGAACCGACTGTGCGCACCTACCACCCGGGCGTGCGTCCGGCAGGTGAAAGCCGTGCTCCGCCACCGCAATCCAGGAACCTGCGGACTCCGGGGCCGCCCGTGCTCTCCGGCGTCACTTTCTCATTCTGTCGGGCCCATTCCCTTCCCCTCAGGGGTTCGGCACCGTGCGATAGAAGCGCGTGCTGTCACCGGGCGCGGCGTCGGTATGGCGGATGACGCCGCTGGCGGGCGCGGTGAACGTGGCCGGAGGGACGAAATCCGCCCAAGCGAAGGGCTCCCGGAAGCCGGTCAGGTATTGCACGCGGTAACTGCGGCCCGGCACCCCGACGAAGGCGACGACCACATCCGCACCGTTCACTACGACGGGCGGCGGCAGGCTGGCGGTGAGCGTGCCCGTGCCCTGAACCGCGAAGCTGTAGGGATTCTCGCCCGGGTCGTTGTTGCTGAAGCTCAACATCGCCTCCCGCAGGCCGACCATGCTCGGGTCGAAGGTCACCTGGAACGTCGTGCCGCCGCCGGGCATTACGGTCGAAGCGGGTTGCGCGGTGACGGTGAAGTCCGCCGCCGCGCCGTTGACGGTGACGCTGCCGAGCGTGAGCGGCATCAGGCCGCTGTTGGCGATGGTGAAGGTGCGGACCTGCGTGCCGCCGGTGAGGTTCACGAAGCCGAAGTCCGTGTGGTCCGCGAGGGCCGGGGTGGTGTCGCCGTCGGCGATGCCCGTGCCGTTGCCGCTCACGGCGATCTCGGGCGCGGGCGACACGCCGAAGCCCGCCACGGCCTCGACGAGGCCGGAGCTGCCGCCGTTGCCGGTCACGCCGCGGGCGCGGAGCTGGCCGCTGGCGGGCAGCGCGAGCCCGGTGCGCTGCCAGTTGGCCGTGGTGCCCACGCGCACGCCCGCGCCGAGGGCGCTCCAAGTCGCGCCGTCGTCCGTGCTGAGCTCGAAGGTGACGCGCGCGAGCTCCGGCGCGGTGCCGCCGCGCATCCATAGCACCTCGTCCGCGGCGGGCGCGGTGAGGCTCTGCGTGGCCGGGCTGTTCACCAGCAACCGGCCACCGACCAGCACCTTGCCATCCGCCCGCAGCGCCACGTTGCCGCCGAGGCTGGGGCTGAAGCCCGGATCCAGCGCTCCACCGGCGCTCACCCGCGCGATGCCAGCGCGCGGCGTGCCTGTGACCGTGTTGAAGGTGCCGCCGAAGAGCACCTGGCCATCCGCCTGCACCACCAGGGACCTGACGCCGACATCTTGTTGGGGACTGTCGGTGTCGAGGTCGGGGTTGAAGCTATCCGGCTCGCCGGTGGCCGTCACCCGCGCGAGGTAGTTGCGCGCCGTGACCGGGCCCGTGCCGCCGGGCTGGAGCTGGGCGAACCAGCCGCCGAGCAGCACCTTGCCATCCGCCTGCACCGCCACGCTGCGGACCGCGCTGTTCGGGTTGGGGTTGAAGCTCGTGTCCACCATGCCGTCCGCATGGAACCGGCCGAGGTAGTTGCGGGGAGTGGAGGGCGGGCTGCCGCCCGCGAGGGCGGTGAACAAGCCGCCGACCACCACCTTGCCATCCCCCTGCACCGCCAAGCTGAAGACCTGGTTGTTCGCGCTGCCGGTGAAGCTCGGGTCCTTCGAGCCGTCGGCGGCGTTCAGCCGCACGATGAAGCCGGACACCACGCCTTCATCCGACGGGCCGTAGCCGACCAGCACCTTGCCATCCGCCTGCACCGCCAAACAGTTGACGAAACCGTAGCCGCCGGGATTGAAGCTGCCGTCCAACGAGCCGTTGGCTTCCAGCCGCGCGAGGTAGCCGCGCGGCGTGCCGCCGACCGCGGTGAAGTTGCCGCCAATCAGCACCCGGCCATCCGCCAGCACCGCCACGCAATTCACCTCCCGCAGCAAATCGTTGTCTTGGGGGATGACGCCGCCCACGTTGGGATTGAAGCCCAGGTCCACCGTGTGGTCCGCGTGCAGCCGCGCGATGCGGTTCCGGGCCACGCCCTTCACCGAGGAGAAGCTGCCCGCGATGATCGTCTTGCCGTCCGGCTGCACCGCCGTGGCCCGCACCCCGCTGATGCCGGTGTTGTCCACGACCGGGTCGAGGTCGCCCGGTTCGGGCACATCCCCCGTGCCTTGGATGCTGAAGTTGTAGGGGCTCTCGCCCGCGTCGTTGTTGACGAAGCTCAAGGTCGCGCTGCGCGAGCCCAGCGCGGTCGGATCGAAGGTCACCTGGAACGTCGTGTTGCCGCCGGGCGCGACGGACAAGGCGGGCTGCAGGGTGACGGCGAAATCCGCCGCGTGCGCGCCGCCGACCGTGACGCCGCCGGGCGTGAGCGTGAGCTCCGCCGTGCCGCTGTTGGTGATGGTGAAAGTCCGCACCTGCGCGCCGCCCGTGGGGTCCACCGCGCCGAAGTCCGTGTGGTCCGCGCCGTCCGGCGTGGTGTCGCCGTCCGCGAGGCCCGCGCCGTTGCCGCTCACGGCGATCTCGGGGGCGTTGAAGCTCGCGATCGCCTCGACGAGGCCGGCGCTGCCGTTGTAGAAGCCGCCGTGCGTCACCCCGCGGGCGCGGACCAGGCCGCCGCCGGAAAGGGTGAGCCCGGTGAGCTGCCAGTTGGCCGTGGTGCCCACGCGGGTGCCCAAGCCATAGGGATCCGGCCCGAGCGGGCTCCACGTCGTGCCGCCATCGGTGCTGAGCTCAAAGGTGACGACCGAGCACTCCGGCGAGCTGCCGTTGCGCGTCCAGAGCACCTGGCTGGCGCTCGGCACCGTGAGGCTCTGTGTGGCCGGGTCGTTCTCCAGCCGGGCTAAGCCGATGCGAGACGTGGTCGTCGGCAAGCCGATATCAAAGACCAAGAACCCGCCACCGAGCAGCACCTTGCCATCCGCCTGTAACCCGATGCTGAAGACACTGGGATTTTCCGCAGTGTCCGTGACGTTGGGGTCGAAGCCGGGGTCCAGCGTTCCGTCCGCAGCCACCCGCGCGACGCTGTTGCGCGTTATGACCGGGCCCGTGCCGTTGGGCTGGAGCACGTTGAAGGGGCCGCCGAGCAGCACCTGGCCATTCGCCTGCACCGCGATGGTTTGGATGGACTTACCGCTCGCCAATGAGTTTGCGGGCACATTGGGGTTGAAGAGGGGGTCCAGTATCCCGTTCGCATCCACCCGTGCGATGCCATTGCGGGTCATGCCCGAGACCGTCTGGAAATGGCCGCTGAGCAGCACCCCGCCATCCGCCTGCAACGCCATGCAAAGGACGGTGCCTCCCGCATTGGGATTGAAGCCATCCAGTATGCCGCCCGCAGTCACCCGCGCGATGCGGTTGCGCGTCATGCCCGCGACCGTGCCGAACTGGCCGCCGATCAGCACCTTGTCATCCGGCTGCAACACCAAGCTTTGGACTATGTTGGCCGGGTTGGGGTTGAAGGCATCCGGTAGGCCGTTCGTGTCCACCCGCGCGAGCCTGCCTCGTGGCACAAGCGCGCCCACGCCATTGGGCTGGAGATTGCCGAATGCGCCGCCGAACAACACCTTCCCATCCCGCCGCACCGCCAAGCAACTGACGGAGGCGTCCGGGCTGGGATTGAAGCTGTCGTCCAGCGTGCCGTCCGCATGGAGCCGCGCGAGGTTGTTCCGCAGCGTGGGCGCGACCGCCCCATTGGGCTGGAGCGCGGTGAACTGGCCGCCGATCACCACCCGGCCATCCGCCTGCACCGCCACGCAATCGACGCGTGCGCTCTCGCTGTTCACGTTGGGATTGAAGGTCATGTCCAGCGAGCCGCCCACGTTCAGCCGCGCGATGCGGTTCCGCGTCGCGCCCAGCACCGAGGTGAAAGTGCCCACGAGGATGGTCTTGCCATCCGGCTGCACCACGGTGGCATTTACGCCGCCATTGAGCATGAGATTGAGCGCATCCGGGTCGCCCACCGCGGCGCGGGCCGCAGGCTGGCCGGCCAAGACGGCCAGCAAGACCACGAGGAGGATGCGGACCAAGGAACTGAGCGAGGAGCAGTGCGGCTTTTTCATGTGAGGTTTGGCGAAGCGGGCAGGCCCAGGTGCTACTCCCAAGGGCGTGCCGCATAGTGGTCACACCGCCGCCAAAAGCAAGCCCGCGGCCCAGCCCCAGCGGGACACGGGCGTATCTGGACACTGCCCCCGAAATCCGCTCGGTGGACTCCCTCTCCTCCACTTGGAGTGGAGGAGAGGGGCGGGGAGAGGAGGCGCTGCGCCCGGGTGGGTCGACCCCTCTCCCCCCACCCTCTCCCCGCTCGTGCCTCGCAGGGCGAGGGAGTCACACGGGGGCAGTGGCCAGATGCGCCCGCTGGACACCGTGCACGTGAAGCCGGCATCGGCACCCCACCGGTGAGCCTCACCCGATGACCCGATGCGACGCCCCGGTCTTCGCCAGAAGTAACGTGCCCCGGACGCGGTCGGCCGGTTTGAATGGACCGGTCGTTGCGCCACAATTCGGTGCCACCCGCGCTGGACCACGACCTTTTGCGCACGACGGCCGGCCGTGCCCACCAATCTACTTAAGCCACTGCACAAGCGGCCCGCTTCATTTCGCAAACCGGCACGACCGGCAGTGAACCCTGGCCGACCTGTTCCGCGAGTTCCGCCGCGCGGGGCGAATTCTGGTTTACGAACGGTGCCCGCATCACCAAGCCGAGCGCGTCGAGCAAAGCCGCGTCGGCGTCGTAGCTGGGTGAGGGCACGGCCTTTGTGAGCATGAACTCAGTTTCGCTGGAGAAGATCGAGTTGGCGCCCGCCAGGAAGCAGAGAGCCTGGGCGGCCGGATCCAGCGTCACTCGGCCGGCGGTCAGGCGGACGTCCGAGCGCGGCATGACGATCCGCGTCACGGCGATCATCCGGATGACGTCCCAGACCGGCACGTCGGCATTTCTGGCCATCGGCGTGCCCTCCACCTTGGAAAGGAGGTTGATCGGCACGGATTCGGGATGCGGCTGAATCTGCGCGAGCGTCTGCAGCATCTTCAGGCGGTCGTCCACGGTTTCGCCCAGGCCGATGATGCCGCCGGAACACATCGTCAGGCTGGTCTTGCGGACGTTCGCGAGGGTGTTGAGCCGGTCAGCGTAGGTGCGCGTGGTGATGATCGTCTCGTAGAATTCCTCGGAGGAATCGACGTTGTGGTTGTAGGCGTAGAGGCCCGCGTCTTCGAGCTTTTTGGCCTGCGACTCGGTAAGCATCCCCAGCGTGCAGCACACCTCCATGCCCATGTCGGTGACGTCGCGAACCATGTCGAGGACCCGGTCGAACTGGTCGTTGTCCTTCACGCTGCGCCACGCCGCCCCGAGACACACCCGGGAAACGCCAGCCGCCTTCGCGCGCGCGGCGATTTCGACGACTTTCTCCTTCTCCATAAACCGCTCGGCGCCGACTCCGGTGCTGTAGCGGGACGACTGCGCGCAGTAAGAGCAATCCTCCGGGCACGCGCCGGTCTTGATGCTGATGAGCTTGCTCACCTGCATCTCGCGGGGGTTGTGGAACTGGCGATGCACGCCGGCTGCGCGGAACACGAGTTCCAGCAGCGGTGTGGCCTGCAGGTCGCGCAGTTCCGGGAGGGTCCAATCGTGGCGGAGTTCAGCCGTCATGTTTCGGCGAGAATGGAGGTCGCCGGCCTCCTTGTAAACCGGCGATGCCGGAGCCCACCCCGCGGGGCGGTTGAATGCGGGCTTTCCTTGTAACCCGGACAATCCATTGTGTCAGGAAACCTCGTATGAACGCCTCTGCTTCCACTTCCAAGTGGCTCCCCTTCGTCGGCGGGCTCGCTCTCGGCGTCATCTGCGCCCTGATCGTCGCCCGTCAATTGATGCCCAAGCCGGAGACCGCATCCGCTCCCTCGGAGCAAACGCCGGCAGTTGGCCCAACCCCGACTTCCGAGGCCGTGGCGCTCAGCCGTGCCCAGGAACGGGCGGAGAAGCTGGAAGCCGACAATCTCAAGCTCGCCGAACGCGTCCAGGCGCTCAGCAAGGCGGCCAGTTCACCTCCCGCGCCAAAGCCGGTCGAAGCCAAGCCGGCGCCCGGAAATCCGTTCGCCGCGCTGTTCGGCGGCGAAGACGGCGGCACCAACGAGGCCGGCAAGGCGATGCGCGGCGTGATGGAGGCCGCCATCAAGCAGCAGCTGGAAGGCAAGCTGCGCCAGATGAAATCCAAGATGAACCTTTCGGCGGAACAGGAACAATCGATCCGCGGCATTCTGGAAAAGCAGTTTGGTGCCGGACGGGTGATGGCCGAGAAGATGTTTTCCGGCAAGGCCACCGAGGGCGAAGTGGCCGATGCCGCGCAGGCGCAGACCAATCCGGTTGAGCAGATCAAGTCCCTGCTGTCGCCGGAACAGAAGGCAGCTTACGACGAAGTCCAGGCCGAGGAACTGCGCAACAACGCCCGCCTGGTGGCCAATTCCGAACTGTTGCAAATGCAGGGTGCCTTGGGACTCACGCAGGAGCAGCAGGACTCGGTGTTCAAGGCAATCTATGCCGCCACGGAAGAGCAGTTCGGAGGCCTGGGCGCCGACCCGAAGAAAGCGATGGATTTCCGCGGCAACCTCGACCGGAAGCTCGCGGCCCTCAAAGGCGTTCTGACCGACGAGCAGTTCAAGGCCTACGAAGACATGCAGCAGCAACAACTGAAGCTGATCGAGTCGATGTTGCCCAAGGGGGCCAAGCCGGGCGCGGCGCCGATCCCCAACGTGCAGGTGATCAAGCTTCCCTGAGCCGGGGTGCTCCCGGGCTACCTCAGGCTCCGGATCTCGGCATTGGCACTGCGAAGCCGGGCCGCCAGGACGCCCGCGAGATTGGTGATGAGCTTGATCTGGAGATGCCTCAAACCCTCCTCGTCGAGCCGGTCAAATGCCGCAAACGAAAGGCGCAGAGTCTGAATGGGGCCGAGCGCCCGCACGGTGGCCGAGCGGGGGGCGCGATCCACGAGCGCCACTTCGCCAAAGCTCATCCCCGGCCCCAGCCGGCTGATGATTTGCTCCTCACCCCCGTCGGGCTTCAGGAAGATTCCGACTTCACCCCGGACGAGAAAAAACATGGCGTCCGCCGCCGAACCGGCGAGCAGCACCTCGGCTCCGGCGGGCAGATCCAAGGTGGTCAGCCGATGGGCAAGATCCTGCAATTCCCCGGGCGTGAAACCACGGCACAGTTCCTGGAGCCGCAGCGGCACCCCTTCCGCGGGCGGCAATGTGTCCCCATGGCGGCGCAGGATTTCATCTTCACAGGTCTCCAACGCTTCGTCGCGGGAATCAGCTCCGGCGAGCTGTTCCCAGCCGCCTTCATCCAGCCGGGACACGACGTAGTTCCGCAGCGTCAGTTTGTCGGCGGCGCCCGTGAGAAACACCCGCACACCCCCGCGGACCAGTTGGTTCCGCAGATCCAGCAGCAGCCGGCACGAGGCGCGGTCCAGATCCGCCACCTGTGCCAAATCGAGGATGACATGGGTGCAGTCCGGAGCTTCGCGGAGCACCGCCCGGATCACCGGTTCCAGCGAGGCAAACACCAGCCGGCCGCGCAGTTGGTAGATGCGGAGGCTGGCGCCATGCCGGCGGAGAACGTCAATTTCCGCGCACCCCCGCAGGCGTTTGCTCCGCACTTCGGCCCCGCTCTGCACGTGCTTCAACGCCGGGGTGACGACGCGCGGGCTGTTGAAGAGATGCAGGCCAAAATCATTCGACAGGTCGCTGCAGACCCGGATGCCCCGAACGCTGTTGCCCTTGGCATCCAACGGCGGGGAAAAGACGCCGATGCCCAACTGGCCCGGCAAGACGGCGAGGAGACCACCCGCCACGCCGCTCTTGGCCGGCATGCCAACGTTGTAGATCCACTCGCCCGCGTAGTCATACATGCCGCAGGACGCCATCACGCTCAACACCCGGCCGGCGTTTTGCGGCTGCAGCACCCGGCGGCGCGAAAGCGGGTTGACGCCGCCACTCGCCAAGGTCGCCGCCATGACGGCGAGATCGCGGCAGTTCACCGCGACCGAGCACTGACGGAAATAGAGGTCGAGCGGATCTTCCGGATCGCCGGTGAGGATGTCGAAGTTCCGCAACAGGTGGGCAATCGCGCGGTTTCGGTGGCCGGTGTCGCGCTCGGAGCGGTAAACCGCCTCGTCAAGGGAGAGGTCGCGGGCGGCGAATTCACCGAGGAGTTCCAGCATCCGGGCCTGGCGTTCCGCCGGCGAAGCCCCCGGCACCAAACCGCTGGTGGCGATCGCCCCGGCATTGATCATCGGGTTCAGCGGCCGGCCGGTCTTGGGATCAAGGCTGATGGAATTGAACGCCTCACCGGACGGCTCGACACCGACCCGTGCCAGCACCTGCTTCAAGCCGACCGCTTCCAGAGCCTGGCCATAGACCAACGGTTTGGAAATCGACTGGATGGTGAATTCCTGCCGGCTGTCCCCCACTTCGTAGACCTGCCCGTCCACCGTCGCCACCGCGATCCCGAACCAGTCCGGATTGGCGTGTCCCAGCTCCGGAATGTAGGTCGCCACCTGCCCGTCTTCGAGGCGTGCGAACTTGTCGTGCAGGTGCTGCAGATACTGTCCGATGGGCGAGGCGACGGTCGGCAATGACATGGGACGGAATAGGGATCAGCTTGGAGCCCTAACGCAGCGCCCCAAGCGGTCTTAACGGCATTTCAACTGGGGAAAGCTAAGCCTGACGGCCGCCCCGGACTCCAGCCCGACGACAATGAGTTTCATTCTCGTAAAGCTTGGAAATGCCTAATCTGACTCATGTCCAATGGGTTTGGCTTCCAGCGGACGGGAGGGACCAAAGGGGAGGCGCTCCGGCCACCGCCCCGGAAACCCGCCACGCCAGCCGATCACGGCCGCGGAGTCTTGGCCGGCACGACCAAGGATTCCGCCTCGCCCTCGGCGAAGCGGGTTCGGAGTCGCTGCCCGCTCCGGACTGCCGCCCCGCTTCGGATCACCGCACCGGTGTCGGCATCGGTGGTGAGCGAATAGCCGCGCTCCAGCACGCTCAGGGGCGAAAGCAGGCGCAGGCTTTCGTTGAGGCGCGCCGAGCCGCGACCCAGTTCGTCCAGCCGTTGCCGGGCGACCGCGGGCAGGCGCCGCCGCAACTGCTCCAGCTCGCGCTCCCACCGCTGGAGCACCACCGTCGGGCGTTGGGCGGCAAGGCGGCACGCCATCGACTCGCTTCGCACCGCCGCATTCCGGAGCTGCCCCAGGACATTTCGCCGAAGGGATTCATGGAGGTCATCCAGTTGGAGCGACCACGTTTCGAGCCGCCGCCGCGGATGCACCCGTGCGAGCCGCCGGGCCAGTTGCTCCAAGTCCTCCCGCTGCCAGCCGATCCGTTGCCGCGCGAGCTGGAACAGCCGCGCTTCGGCCGACGCCACAAACTCCCGGCTCGCGACGTAACCGGCCGTGAGCAGTTCCGCGGCGGCACTGGGAGTCGCGGCCCGGAGGTCGGCGACGAAATCGGCGATGGTGAAATCAATCTCGTGCCCGACGGCCGAAATCACCGGCACCGTCGAAGCCGCGATCGCGCGGGCCACAACTTCCTCGTTGAATGCCCAAAGATCCTCCAGCGAGCCCCCACCGCGCGTGACCAGGATGGCGTCGAGCCGGGGGCCTTCCTCTCCGCCCTCGGCCGACCATTCGTTGAGCAGGCCGATCGCCGCGGCAATCTCCTCCGCTGCGCCCGCGCCCTGAACCCGCACCGGCACAAGCACCCATTCCAGGCCGGCGAACCGCCGCCCCGCCACATGCAGGACGTCGCGGATGGCCGCGCCGGTCGCCGACGTCACCAAACCCACGCGTTTCGGCAGCGAGGGGATTGGGCGCTTGCGGGCGCTGTCGAACAGTCCTTCCGCGGCGAGCCGGGCCTTGAGTTTCTCGAAGGCCGCCTGCAACGCGCCGACACCCTGCACCTCCACGGAATCGACCCGGAGCTGATACTGCCCGCGGGGTTCGTAAACGGTCACGTCGCCGCCGACGATCACCTGGGCACCATCGCGCAAGGCCGCCCGACCGCCCCCACCCTGCCCCCGGAACAGCACGCAACTGAGCTGCGCGTTGGCGTCCTTGAGCACGAAGTAGGCATGTCCGCTGGACTGAAGCCGGTAGTTTGAAATTTCGCCGGCCACGCGCACGGCACTGAAGCCGCCCTCCAACTGCCGCTTGATGCCTAGCGTCAGTTCCGTGACGGACTGCGCGCGCGGCGCCGCCGGTTCCGCCTTCGGAGCGGAGGCAGCAACACCCGCCTTGGCGCCACCGGTCAGCAGGTCACCGAAATCCCATTGGCTGGAACTTTTTGAGGGCATCAGGGCGTCGCGGTTTCGGGTTCGTCGTGGTCGAGGTCGAGCGGTTTGGCGGCCTGGCGGACGCTCGCCACGGGATCAGCGGCGAGCCTACGCAACGCCAATTCCACGGTGAACGTGCGGGGAACGGCCTGCTGCAAGGTCGCCGCAGCATCGAGGCGGAGGAGGTATTCCGGATCGTCGACCAAGGCGGTCAACGGCTCGGCCAACACGGCCGGCATGACGGGCAGCTTGCCCAACGCCATCACCGCGAGCCGCCGGTTCGCGGCGAGCCGATTGGTGGCCACCGCGACGAGGGCGCGGGCGACTCCGGGTTCGTGTTCATGCCCGTCGAGCAGGGTCAGCAAAGCCACCCCGCGCCGGCCGGTGCTGAACGGGAGCGGCAGCCGCGCCCGCACCGCCGCCGGCAGCCAAGGTCGAACTCGCCGCCATGCGGAGGTCAGGCTTCCCTCATAACGGGCCACTTCCTGCGCCGCGAGCACGCGGAACTCGGGCGAGACCGCCGCCATTTCCCGATAGAGCGACGCGGGCACCGATCCCCGGGCCTGGGCCGCCAGCCAGCGACGGAGCAAGGATTCGTCGGGCGTCTCGCGCAGCAACAGCCAACCGGTCACCGCCAGCGCGACCAACGACGCGACGGCGAGGATGACGGGAGCTGAACGGCGCAAGTTCATGATGTGGGCGAAGCTCAGTTCAACGGCTCATTCACCCGCACGATGGAAAGCGCCTTGCCGGAAGTGTCGTCGATCTCGATGACACAGCCATTCAGTCTCACGTCCGTTTCGCAGATCGTGAAACGCTGGGGCGTCTGCCGGAGAAAACGCTCAACGATGGGCGGCCATTCCCGGCCCAGCACGCCGCCGTATCCGCCGGTGAAACCGGCATCGCTGAGGCAGGCCGTGCCCTGCGGCAGGATGCGTTCGTCGGCGGTCTGCACGTGCGTGTGCGTGCCGACGATGGCGCTGACCTTGCCGTCGAGATACCAGCCGAGCGCGATCTTCTCCGAAGTCGCCTCGGCGTGGAAATCGATGAAAATGATCGGCGTCTCGGCCCGCAGCCTTTCCACCTCGGCGGCGGCCACGGCAAACGGATTGTCGAGGGCCGCCGACATGAAGGTCCGGCCCTGGAGGTTCAGGACGGCGACCGGCGCTAGGCCTTCCTTGCGGATCACCGTGCTGCCCTGCCCCGGCACCCCGGCCGGATAGTTCGCCGGGCGGACGAAGCGCGGTTCCGTAGCCATGATCTGCGTGATGTCCCGGTTGTCCCAGAGATGGTCGCCCGCGGTGATGACATCGACTCCGCCGTCGAAGATTTCCTTGGCCGTGTTGAGCGAGATCCCGGAGCCGCCGGCCGAGTTTTCCCCGTTGGCGATGACCAGATCCAGCCCGTGGCGTTCCCGCAGCACGGGCACGAGCGTTTTAACGGCGCGCCGGCCGGGTTCCCCCACGATGTCCCCGATGAACAGCAACTTCACGCCGTGAGGTTGGGGAGGAATAGAAGCGGGTGCAATCCCGAGACGGACCATGCACCGCCGCGACGAATGCCCGTTGTGGATGGAAACCAGTCGTGATTCTCGCATTGCCAAGCTGGTTTCAGAACTGGATCTATCCCCCGTGAACGACGCTGGCCCCGATCCGTTTATTGAGCCTCCCGGCGGTGAAACGCCGGACCCGTTCAAGGTGAACCTCCACCGGGTGTGCGGCTTCGTCCTCGGTTGCGGGCTCGGCGTGTGGTTCGGCCGGCACGCCCAAACAGGTCTGGAGTTGCTGGCCTTTGCCTTGGTCGGAGGAAGCGTGTGTGCCTGGCTGGCGGGACGGTGGTTGGATCAATTCTGGGACTGGTTCCTGAACCGGTGACCTGAACCCACCACGGGTGACTGCCGGAACAAACTCCGCGTGACAGCCGGGGCCGGGTGTGGCTACTTCCGCGCGCATCATGAAACGACTACTCATCGCCCTGTCCGTATGTGTCGGACTGTCCGCCGTGACCGTTGCCCGCGCGGAGGACAAACCCGCGGCCCCGAAGGCCGCAGCCAAACCGGCCGACAAGAAGAACCCGCCAACTGAGGTGAAGGATAAGGCCCTTCCCGCCGACCTGACCAAACCCGCGAACCTGACCGAGACCGCTCCGGACACGTTCAAGGCGAAGTTCGAAACGACCAAGGGTGCTTTCACTGTTGAGGTGACGCGTGCTTCCGCGCCCAACGGCGCCGACCGTTTCTACAGCCTCGTGAAGGCCGGTTACTTCACCGACATCGCCTACTTCCGGGTCATCCCGGGGTTCATGGCACAGTTCGGCATCCACGGTGACCCCGCCATCGCGTCCGCCTGGAAACAGGCCCGCATCCCGGACGACGCGGTCAAGGGCAGCAACGTCCGCGGCACGATCAGTTTCGCCACCGGCGGCCCTGGCACCCGGACCACTCAGCTGTTCATCAATCTCGTGGACAACGCCCGCCTCGACGGAATGGGTTTTTCCCCGTTCGCCAAGGTGGTCGAAGGCATGGACGTGGTGGACAAGCTCAACGGCGAATACGGCGACGGTGCCCCCCTGGGCCGGGGCCCCGCCCAGCATCGGGTCCAGGCCGAGGGTAACGCCTATCTGAAAAGGGATTTTCCCAACCTGGACTACATCAAGACCGCTTCGATCGTCCGTTAAACATCCGTTCCCGCTACAAACTTCCCCATGAGCAACCCCAACGCCACCGATGAAGTGGCCATCATCAAAACCTCCGCCGGCGACATGGTCGTCGAGTTCTGGAGCGACGTCGCCCCCAAGACCGTGGAGAACTTCAAGAAGCTCGCGAAGGAGGGCTTCTACGACGGCACCGCGTTCCACCGCGTGATCCGCGGCTTCATGATCCAGGGCGGTGATCCGCTGACCAAGGATGCCGCCAAGGAGTCCCGCTGGGGCACCGGCGATCCCGGCTACAAGATCAAGGCCGAGTTCAACGAGCGGAAGCACCAGAAAGGCGTGCTCTCGATGGCCCGCAGCGCCAGTCCCGACAGTGCCGGCAGCCAGTTCTTCGTCGTGCATGGCGACGCCTCCTTCCTCGACCGCCAATACACTGCCTTTGGCACCCTGCTGAAGGGGCTGGACGTGCTGGACAAGATTGCTTCGACGCCGTGCAAGGCCGCCGGCGAACAGTCGCCCAGCCGGCCGATCCAGCGCCAGCATGTCGAGAGCGTGACGATTGTCGCCCGCAGCACGCTGGCATAAGCCGAACTTTTTCCGAAGAGGCGGGCGGCCGATGCCGTCCGCCTTTTTGCTTCCGCCATGGAACTCACCGAACTCGCCCAAGTCCTGCAGGCCGTCGGCTGTCCGCCCGGGAAATGCCCGGAGATGGCGTTGCAACTGGATCGGCGGGCCCGGCAACTGGCGGAAGAAATGTCCCGCCCCTACGACGAGGCGCTGGTGCACCTGCTGAAACTGATGGCCGGCGGTTGGGCCGCGCAGAGCCTGGCCCACGCACCCGACCCTCAGCCGAAGCAACCGGAACGCTGATCTTCGAACACTCCGACCGATGCCCCCTGAATCCCCGATCAAACCCTGGCCCACCGTCTCGTCCCGGCCGCTGGCCAACTACCGCATCTTCCAGCTCCGCTCGGATCTGAAGGTGAATCCCCGCTCCGGCAGCCAGCATGATTTCTACGTCATTGAGTGCGTGGATTGGGTCAACGTGGTCGCCATCACTCCCGACGACCATGTGGTGATGATCGAGCAGTTCCGGCACGGTTCCAACACGGTCGAACTGGAAATCCCCGGCGGCATGATGGACCCGCACGAGGCCGATCCGGTCGTCGCCGGGCAACGCGAACTGCGCGAGGAAACGGGTTATCAAGGCGGCTCCGCCCGTCTGATCGGGACCGTCTATCCGAATCCGGCCATCCAGACGAACCGCTGCCACACGGTGCTCGTGGAGAACTGCGAACTGCGGCACGCCACCGACTTCGACCATGGCGAGGACATTGCGGTGCGCCTGGTCCCGGTCGCCGAGCTTGCCCACCTGATTGCCACCGGACGGATCCGCCACGCGCTCGTCGTGGTCGCCCTCACCCACTTCCTGCTGCATCGCCAAAGCCGCAGCCTGACCGCAGCCTGATCGTCTCGCCTGCTCATGAACCGTCGCCAATTTCTCCGCACCGTCCCTGCCGGCGCCGCCCTCGTCACCGGCTGCGCCTCACTGGGATCGCACCAATCCGTCCGCGTGCTCACCTACAATCTCCATCACAGTGAGGGCCTCGACGGTCGCGTGGATCTGGAACGCATCGCCCGCGTGATCCGCAACACCCAGGCCGACGTCGTCGCCCTCCAGGAGATCGACGTGAACACCCAGCGCACCGGCCATGTGGACCAGGCCGCCGAATACATCCGGCTCACCGGGCTGCACGGCCAGTTCGGCAAGGCAATCGACTTCCAGGGCGGCGCCTATGGCCAGATGATCCTCAGCCGCTGGCCGTTGGCGGAGTTTGCGGTCCACCTGCTGCCAAATCCGGCCAAACGCGAACAGCCCATCGCCACCTCGGCGCTCATTGCGCCGCCGGGAATGAAGCCATTCCGCTTCATCAACCTGCATCTGGACGCGACCGGCGACGACGGCGACCGCTGGCTCCAGGCCGGACGCTTGCAGGACCTCTTCGCCAACGACCTCGTCCCCTCGATCTTGGCGGGCGATTTCAACGCGCGTCCCGAAAGCCGGGTGATGACCCGAATGTTGTCGCTATGGGAAGACGCCTCCATCGGCAATCCCATGCCCACCATTCCGGCGGAAAAACCGGATGCCCGGATCGACTTCGTGCTGGTGCGGCCGCCCGGAGCCTGGCGGGTCAAGCACAGCCAAGTCACCGCGGAAGCCGTCGCCTCGGATCACCGGCCCGTGCTGGTGGGACTCGTGGCGCGAGGATGAACAGGGTCAGCGCCGCTTCCAAAGCCGCGCCAGGCTCCATGTCACGAGCAGCGCTGGTAACAGCCATAGTGCGAAGAGACGGCAGCCGACGAATGTGACTGCCACCATAACATCCCAGTGAAGCCCGGCGGTTCGGGCCGACAGCAGGGAAGCAATTATACTGGAGCCGGCGGTCAGGTGCCGCAGCACTTCTTCAACGACAACCACGGCTAACAGGAACCCCAGTGCAATCTTTGATCGAAGCGGTTTCATGGCCTGGCCTCCGATTCAGCAAGCGGCACCGGTTGAGCCGTGAGCAGGGCCAGCATCAATGAATCGCCAAGCGGTCCGCCAAGAGCGAAGGTGGTTCTTGCGCCTTGGCGGGTCGGCGCGCCGAACAGGTGCACCGACCGGAAGATCATCCGAAAAGTGTCTTCGTCGCCCTGTTGCCGGGCACATCCCAGCATGAAGCCGCTGGCGGAAATGCTGCGGCCAAAAATCAACGGTCCCGAGTCAATGTCCCCGGCCCCTTCGCGGAATCCGCGAGGATACTCACGCACTGCGCCGAACCCAAAAACCGGGCTCCAGAGTTCCCGACGGGCCGCCTGATACAACTCCCGGGCCAACGGCTCACCGATGAGGCCAAGAAAGTAAGCGGCAAGCGCCGTGCCTGAACCGCGCGGGGCATCCACCGGCTCACCGGTGCGGGAACTCACGGCCTGAAACAGGAGTCCGGTGCGCGGATCGGTGTAGCGTCGTTTGAGCTGAGCCAGCCATCGCTCGCATATCGGGGCGAACCGACGGGTGCCATCTGCCCGATCGTGCAATGCCAGCGATGCAGCCACCGAACAATTGTCCACCGGATAAGTTTCGCCCGGATAAGTCTCGATCAGAGCCGTGGGCGAAGCTTCTAGATTGCGCGCAAGGGCGTTGCTGATGCGGTCATGGATCGCGCGGTGTTTGAATTGCGGGTCCAACATCCGATGGCGGCTCAGCGAGAGGTTTAGGTAACCAAGATAACCGGCGTGGCCGTTGGAACCATCCAGCGCGTCCAAGGGAGCCTCCTTCCATGCAGCCTGGTCGAATTTCCAGACGGCGGCCGACAAGATGCGGTCCTCGGCCAGCTCCATTGCGCGCAGACACTCCACGCGCAGCTCGGGTCTGACTTCGGCAAGTTGTGCTAGGCCCACGATCGCCATCTGGTAGGAGCCGAACAACCACTCGCCGTCGAAGAGCGACACCCCTGTCTGGAACTGTTCCGACGTCAGCGATCGCTGAATCCACTGGTCAACGCTGCGTCCTAGGGCGGCCGGGCGCTCCCCGCTTCCTTCCCACCATTCACCCGCACCCCGATCACACCACAGCGGCGGAATAACACGCACGGATACGAGGAAGACCAGCACCAACACCACACGGCGCAGCCACGCCCCGCCTTGTGGAAGAGTTGTCAGCTCGGTTGCAGGTTTGGTATCAGGGGGCACAACGTCAGGGGGTGGAATCTGATCAGGTAGAGCGGCGGTCCAGCAGATTCGTTCAGCCGGCGTTCCAGCGGATGTTCACGGCCTGTGCTCAATCCGCACCAACTGCGTGTCCTTGTTGCCGACCCACGCCGTGCCGTTTTCCAGCACGTAAAGGCAGCCGTCGGGACCGATGGCCAGGTCGGTCGGGCGCATGAAGGTCATCTGCGGGCAGAAGCGCTCCATGTGCAACGCCCCGTCGGGCTTCTTGGCGATGCGGTTATCGGCGTCGAGATGCACGGCGATGATCCAGTTCCGCGACCATTCGTAGATGAACAGCGTGCGGTCGAACTCGCGCGGCAGCTTCGTGGGCGAAGCCAGCTTCTCGTCGAAGTAATACACCGGCCCCGCACAGGCCGTGCGGCCGCCGTCCTTCACCACCGGGAAGCGGGTCGAAGCCGAATACGGATACCAGATGAACGCCGGCTGCGCGGGCGGCAGTTCCGTTGGGCCGGTGTTGTAGCGAGATTCGTTGAGCGGCTTGAGCGGGTCCCACGCCGCGCCGTTCGTGCGGGTGGCGAAATCATGGCGGCGGTAGGGCTTGTTGTCGGCGATGATGAGCGGCCAGCCGAAGTTGCCGGCGGCGCGGGCCTGATTGATTTCGTCAAAGCCCGCCGGACCGCGGTTTTCGTTCGGACTGCCCGCGTCGGGGCCGACCTCGCCCCAGTAGAGGAAGCCGTTGCGGCGGTCCACGGCGATGCGCCACGGGTTGCGATTGCCCATCACGTAGATCTCCGGCCGCGTGTTCGGCGTGCCGGGCGGGAAGAGGTTGCCCTTCGGAATGGTCACCGTGCCGTCCGGTTCGGGATGCACGCGCAGAATCTTGCCGCGAAGATCGTTGGCGTTCGCCGCCGATTTCAGGGCATTCCACGGACCGCGGCCGTCGCGCTCGTCCACCGGCGTGAAGCCATCGGACTCGCCCGGATGCGTGTTGTCGCCGGTCGCGGCGTAAAGGTTGCCGGCGGCATCGAAGTCCAGCGAACCGGCCGAATGGCAGCACTGTTCGCGCTGCGTGGGGATGCGGAGGAGTTCCTTGCGTGAAGTCAGGTCCAACGTGTCGCCCTTGAGCGTGAAGCGGGACACCAGATTGTCGCCCATCTTGCCGACACCTTCGACCGGCCGCGTCGCCGGGTCGGAGTGAAACAGGTAAACCCAGCCGTTCTTCGCAAAGTTAGGGTCGAGCGCGATCCCGAGCAGCCCGTCCTCCAGTTCCTTGAACACCTCCAGCTTGCCGGCCACGACGGTCGCCTTGGTGTCCGGCTTCCAGATCTTCACGACGCCCGCGCGCTCGATGAAGAACACCCGGCCATCCGGCGCGATGGCGATTTCCAGCGGATCGAGGATCACGTCGTCCACCGTGCCGTCGCCGTCGAGGTCGCGGTCGGCGTCGAGGATCACCTTGCGGAAGGCGCCGTCGGTCTGCGGATCGGAGGGCACGGCCGCGGGTTTGTCCGCGGCCAGGGAACAGCAGCCAGCGGAAAGCAGGGCGCCGCCGAGGGCGGCCAAACGGAATTTCTCCAGTAAACGCATCGGGGCAATTCAATCGGAGCCGCAGTCGGTGGGCACGCGTTTTCCGTGATCAATCAGCCACGGTGCGCGGCTCTCGGAGCCACGTCCGGCAAGGATCCAAGAAAACGGATTCCCGACTCGCGACTCGGAGAGTCGCGCTCCCGCTGGAGGGCTACGGCGTGACAGCACCCTCCGTTTTCTGCGACCTTCTCGCCCGATGAATTCCCCCGCCCGCTGCTTCGCCGGTCGCCGGCTCGTCGGTCTTCTTGTCGCCCTGGGTTTGCTGGCCGGCTGCGCTTCGCGCCCGGCGCATCCGATTCGAGTGCTGGTCTGGGACGAACGCCAGCCGCAGCAGAAGCAGGCGTATCCCAACTGGCTCGGCAACCAGATCGCCGCGCACCTCCGCACCGTGCGCGGCCTCGAAGTAAAGTCCGCCGCCCTCGACGACCCGCAGCAAGGCTTGGGCGATCTCGACCAGACCGATGTGCTCGTCTGGTGGGGCCATGTGCGGCAGATGGAGATCGAGCCACCCGTCGCGCAGGACCTCGTCCGCCGCATCAAGGCCGGAAAACTCCAGCTCATCGCGCTGCACTCGGCGCACTGGTCGCGACCGTTCGTCGAGGCGATGAACGAACGGGCACGGCAGGATGCACTCCATGCCTTGTCGGCCGGCGAACGCGCCTCCGCGCGGCTCGTCGAATCAAACCTCTTTCCTCGGCCGCTCACGGCCCCGAAATATACCGACCGACTGACACCCGTGGCGATTTACCGCAAGCCCACCAGCGGCCCCATCGAAGTCCAACTGACGCTGCCCAACTGCTGTTTTCCCGCCTACCGCGGCGACGGCAAGCCGAGCCAGATGACCGTCCTGCTGACGAACCATCCCATCGCCCGTGGACTGCCGGCGACGTTCACCATTCCGCAGACCGAGATGTATGACGAACCCTTCCACGTCCCGCCGCCGGACGAAGTGGTCCTCGAAGAACGCTGGGCAAACGGCGAATGGTTCCGCAGCGGGAGCGTCTGGAACCTCGGCGCAGGACGGATCTTTTACTTCCGGCCGGGCCACGAAACGTATCCGGTCTATTTCGACCCGAACGCGCTGAAAGTCGTCGCCAACGCGGTGCAATGGCTGGGGCAGGCGCACTGAATCGGAGCAACACCGGAAACGGGAGCGCGGACGGTCTTCGTCCGCGAGTGCCGGCCCTTTTAATGAGAATCCGACACCGCAAGAGGCGCGCGTGAGGGACGAATGAAACCAAGGCTGCGACGCTTCCGGTAGCGCTACGGGGACGGACTTGCGGACGAGGCCGTCCGCGCTCCGGTCACGGCTTCGCCACCGCGCCAAACACCTTCTGGAGCAGGCCCGTCGTGCGCGCGACCGGGTTGGCGCGGATGCGCTGCTCTTCCTCGGCGATCTTCACGAACAATCCGTTGAGCGCCTTTTCCGTCACGTAGGAATCCAGGTCCAGTTCAGGGCCGCCGAGGAAACTGCGGACACCCGAAACCTTCTCGTTCAACTGCTTGAACGCCGCCGTCGCGCCCGTCGCCGCCGTGGCCTGCTGGACGATGGGATAGAAACGTGCCTTCAGGTTCGTCTCGCTGGTGCGGCGGAAGTAGGCCGTCGCCGCGTTGGTGGCGCCCCGCAGGATTCCCTCGGCATCGGACAACGTCATCTGCCGGATGGATTCCCCGAGCACTTCCGCCGCCTGGGGCACCGCCTGTTCGGCCGCGCGGTTCATCGTGGTGACAAAGTCATCGGCAAGCTGGTCCTGCTTCAGCTTGCGCAGCGCCTTCTCCACGCGTCGCAGATCGGCCGGCAGGGGAATCTTCACGTCGAGGTCCGCCAGAAAGCCGTTGGTGGCCCCGAGCTTGCCCACCGCGTGCTGCACGCCCTTCGCCAGCGCCTCGCGCAGGCCGGCCGTCATCTCTTCCGGCGAAACGCCCGTGATCTTGCCGGCCGCCGCGACCGCGTCCGCCGTCTTCGCCTTGGTCAGTCCCAGCCGGTCAAACAAGCCCTGGGCGCGGCCGGGAACGGCCAGCAAAAGCACGAAGCAAACGTTCAGGAAAGCGATGCGAGTCTTCATAGGCGGAATTGGCCGGCAAATGAGCCTGACGCGAAACCCAGCCCGGGCAACGGCCAATTCCACGCCCCAAACCCCGGGGGGCATCCGGACGCAGCGTGCGGATGGGTCGCCACCGCTCGGCAGACCGTGGTGGCGCGACGCTCCGGCTGAGCCGACAAGCCAACCGGACACAGTTTCTTCGCCAAGCGGATGCGACCGAGCCTGAAGGACTCAACGTTTCAGCAGCCGGATTTCGCCCGCGTCGATCCGCGGCTCGTCGGGAACGGCATTCGTGGCCAGCGCCTTCACCGGGTAGTTGGTTTGCCACGCGCGAAATCCGCCGGCCCGCACCGTCAGCCGGAGATCCAGTCCGGAATCGCCGAAGCCAAACAGCAGCGCCACCCGTTCTGATCGCAGTTCAAAGCTGCCGTCGGCCGCGGTGCGAACCTCGCTTTGGAGCAACCGAAGCTCCTCGGAGCCCTTCCAAAGGCCACCGGTGGGCTCCTTCCACGCATGCAGTTGACGGCCCACGCGGACACCCCGCAACGGCGCGCCGGTCGCGTCGCCGACGACCGTCCCCGTCACCCGCGGCGCCGTGATTTCGATCCCCGGCCCGCGGAACGACCCGCATCCGGCCAACAGTCCAGCAAGGGAAGCCAAGCCCCATCCCATCATGGTTCGCACGCCGTCGATGATACCGGCCGGCAGTCGAATCGGCCACTCAACTTCCCCCCTGGCCCTCCGCACCCACCTTCCCCGCGGGCTTCCACGCTCAGTTTTGATGCTGGAATGAGCAAACAGGACATGACGCTGGCGCTGCACCCGCGTCCCGCCGTCACCATTGGCAGGCCACAACAAAAAAGGCCGGGAGGCTGATTCCGCCTGCCGGCCCAACTGATCTGCTCGAACGCCACCCAGACCCACGTACCGCCTACTTCGGCAGCACGACGGTATCAATGACGTGGATTACGCCGTTGCTCGCCGCGACGTCGGCCGCGGTGACTTTGGCGCCGTCCACCGACACCTTGCCGCTCCACGCCTTCACGTCGATTTCCTTGCCGTTCACGGTCTTCACCCTGCCGCTCTTCACGTCGGCGGCCATCACTTTGCCGGGGACGACGTGGTAGGTGAGGATGGCCACGAGCTTCTCCTTGTTCTCCGGCTTCAGGAGCGACTCCACCGTGCCGGGGGGCAACTTGGCGAACGCCTCGTCCGTGGGCGCGAAAACGGTGAACGGTCCCTTGCCTTGGAGGGTTTCCACCAGACCGGCAGCCTTCACGGCGGCCACGAGGGTCTTGAAGCTGCCGTTACCCGAGGCGACGGCGACGATGTCTTTGGCGTCACCGGTGGACTCGGCCCGAACGGCGGTGAGGTTCAACCCGACGGCCAACAAGGCCGCCATCCCGAATGTGCGAATGAGTTTCATGTGTTGCTGTGACTAACTTTATCTATTTTTCGGAAGCAGGTAGTCCGCTTCCTTCGACACCACCTGTTCCATAGTTAAACAAAGTGTCAAACTGTCGTTTATGTTTTGTTTAATGTTTTGTTTAGCCGGGGTCACGCTGACAACTTCCCCCTAGCCCGGTTTGCCCCCCTTCCCCTAGCTTCCGCGCTCCGTTTTGAAGCCGAAGATGAACAGCGAAGCCGCGAAGGCGCGAAGGCCGGAAAAGCTAATCTGGAAAGCAGGAAAGCAGGAAAACACCTGCCTACTTCCTGCCTTCCTGTCTTTCAAATTCGCCGTGCCCTTCTTCGCGCCTTCGCCCCTTCGCTGTTAACTCCGCCTTTCCCCCTTCCCCATCATGACGTCCGCCCAGATCCGCCAGAGCTTCTTGGACTTTTTCCGGTCCAAGCAGCACACCATCGTCCCCTCGTCGTCCCTCATGCCGGACAGCCCGAACCTGCTGTTCACCAACGCCGGCATGAACCAGTTCGTCCCCATCTTC
>JAYUSF010000087.1:0-2297 GCA_043755815.1 Verrucomicrobiota bacterium | reverse complement strand
AGGCCGGCGTGACCGACATCCAGCTCACCGTCTATCCCGAGGACGGCCACGACTCGTGGACCCACGCCTACAACGAACCGACGTTCTACGACTGGCTGTTGAAGCACAGCCGGTGAATCCTGCCCACTCCAAAGTGAACGCTCGCATGCCAGGATTGTTTGGCGCCAGCCGAAGGTCACTCGCAACCACCGCCCACATCGTCGCGATTTGCGCGTCGCTGTTTTCCTGGCGGAGCGCCGCCGCGACGGTTGTTGACTGGACTTTTGAAGAGGGCGCTCCCGGGTGGAAGCCGCACCACATTCTTGATCAATCAAGCAATGGCTTTCACGCCGACGAGATCCTGGGTTCACCCCGCATCTCCCCAGGACCCGACGCGGTTGACGTCAGGGCACTGCAGTTAAGCCCGGGGCAGGTATTAGGCAGCGGTTTCCGGGTTGCCGAGCGGCCGCAGTTTCGAATGACGAACGAGTTCACGCTTGAGGCTTCTTTCCGGCCCGGATCGGACTCGGTAAGCGGCGCCAACCGGACGCTCATTCAGCGGACCGACCTGACGACGTTCATCTGGTCATATGGCCTGTATTTTGATCCGGACCAATTTCAGGCCAACTTTGGGATCGCCGACGCATCGGGACTGTATGTCCTAATCTATGCCGAAGTCCCCCGCGACGGTCACTTTCACCGGGCGGCCGGAACGTTCCAAAATGGGGTCTTATCGCTCTACGTGGATGGCGTCCTGCGGACCAATCTCGTGACGGACCTGCGACCCGATCCGCGCCCAAAACTGGGAGTTTCCGTCGGCGCCATCTGGAACGGCGGCTACTGGTTTACGGGCGACATCAGCCGGGTCCGCATTTCGGATCGGGCGTTGAAACCGCCGGAATTCATCCCGGCGCCTGCGCCTGATCCCGTATTCGTGGCCGACTGGGATTTTGAAGAGGGCCGGCAGGGCGAACGCCCGGCGCGGATTCACGATGCCTCCGGCAACGAGAACGATGGGGTCCTTGCCGCATCTGATCCTGGCTCCAAACCTTTGCCTGCCGGGCAGCAGTCCTTCGTTTCGACAGTGCTTGGAGATCCTGGCCGACTCTCGCTCGAGATCCCCGCCAAGAGCACGACGGCGCCGGGCGGCGGATTTTCCACCCGCCCTTCGGCTTCGTTGAGTTTGCATGGAGATTTTTCGGTCGAAATGCTTGGGCGTTTCTCCCGGGAAGCGAATGGCGGCTCAAAGAACGTTTTGGTTCAGTTTTCGCCCGCCATCGATCTTCCCTCCCCCTCCACCAACCCTCCGCTTGCGCTCTATTTTGACGGCAGTTCCGGACAAGTTGGATTCAGAATCACGGTTGAAAACGGAACGTCGGATGTGTTGGAAATGCCTTGGCCGAATGACGGCTGTTCACACTCGATCCTCGCGAGCCGAACGGGACAAGAACTCCTGCTCCAACTTGACGGGACTTTGGGAACCAACCGAGCGACCACCCTGGTCCCGAATTTCGGGTCCGTTCACTCGGTCGCCGTCGGTGCCGATCCGGCCACGGGTCAAGGGATTGTCGGCGTGCTCGACCGGATTCGGATCGCCAACCGGGCCCTGTCACCAACCGAGTGGCTGCCCAACCCGGCGCATTTCGAAGGCGTGCCCGTGATCTGGTGGCAAAGTTATTTCGGTCCCGCGTTCACCGCCATGCCGTCCGCCCATGCCGCTGCCGATCCCGACAACGACGGCTCGAGCAATGAAGCGGAGTTCAAGCTTGGCGGCAACCCGCTTGATCCGCTTTCAGGATTCAACGCGACGATCACAGATTCAGGGGCGATCCGCTGGCGAAGCGTCCCCGGGATCACTTACCGGGTATTTCGCCAACGTTTCACCGGGGGCGAACCGGTGTTGATTTCACCGTCGATCCTGGCGGGTTCGGACCTGACCGTATTCCCAATTCCATTGGGTGTGGCAGCCACAGAATTCTATTCGGTGCGGGCTTCCGGCCAACCCTAAGCAACTCTGCCGTGGAGCTTCGCGATGCCAATCGGTCCGGTA
Source organism: Verrucomicrobiota bacterium (assembly GCA_043755815.1). Classification (GTDB taxonomy): domain Bacteria; phylum Verrucomicrobiota; class Verrucomicrobiia; order Limisphaerales; family UBA9464; genus CAIWAH01. Next base: position 268 of record JAYUSF010000087.1, on the reverse strand, counting down.
GTTTTCGCTGGCCATCGGCAACTGTTCCGCGGGCACTCTCGCATGCATGTTCAAGACGGTGGAAATCTCCGACCCGCGCTTCGTGACGGTTCACAGTCCGGCACTGGCGCAGCGGGCAGATCTCACGCTGTTCGTGCCGGAAACCGCAGCCGGGAAGCGGGGCCTGCTCCCCAGCCAGCGCGAGGCGCTGAAGACGCTCGGCGTGTGGGCGTTCTACGGCGGCAAGGACAACGTGGTCGCGCCCTCCGAAAGCGAACGCATGGTGGAT